>DATDIX010000061.1:0-35214 GCA_036520835.1 Chitinophagaceae bacterium
CTACCTTATTAATTCCGATGTGACATTTGATCTTGGAAAAAATTCACTCGAAATACACCGTAGTATGGCCGAGTCATGGAAAGTGACTATACTCGATACCGGGCTTGATACTATGACAGGAGGAAGAATAAAAAAGGCAAAGGAGTATATCAATAATGATACTTTCCTGCTTACATATGGCGACGGTGTTTGCGATGTGGATATACGTGAAGTTTTAAAGTTTCATAAAGCGCATGGCAAAAAAGCAACCATGACCGCTGTTCAGCCCGAGGGAAGATTTGGGCTACTGAATATTCATGATGATAGTTTGATCAGCAGGTTTGAGGAGAAGCCGAAGGGTGATGGCGGCTGGATCAATGGTGGTTTTTTTGTTTGCGAGCCATCTGTGCTGGACTATATTGAAAATGATTCTACTGTTTTTGAACAAAATCCGCTGATGAGCATGGCCGGTGATAACCAGTTGATGGCCTACAGGCATCACGGTTTCTGGAAATGTATGGATACGATGAGGGACCGTCAGCAACTAATTGATTTATGGACTTCCAAAAACGCAAAATGGAAAAAATGGGATTAAAATTATTTGGCGACATATACAAGGGAAAGAAAGTATTGGTAACCGGCAATACCGGTTTTAAGGGAAGCTGGCTTACATTATGGCTGCAGGAACTTGGCGCACAGGTTACCGGTTTTGCAGATACAATCCCAACCACTCCTTCCTTTTATAAAGCAAATCAACTGGATGAAAGTATAACACAGGTATGGGGTGATATAAGAGACCTGGCTGCAGTGACCAGCACGATCCATGAAGTAAAACCCGATTTCATTTTTCACCTCGCAGCACAGGCACTGGTAAAAGAATCTTTGAAGAATCCGCTCGACACATTTGCCATCAACGGTATGGGTACGGCCAATGTGATGAATGCATTGCGGGATGTAAAGTTCAATTGCAAAGTTGTTTTCATTACCAGCGATAAGTGTTATGAGAATGTAGAATGGGTATGGGGCTATAAAGAAACAGATCGTCTCGGCGGCAAGGATCCGTATAGCGCTTCCAAAGCTGTGGCAGAAATTGTTTTTCATTCTTTCTTCCACACTTATTTCGCCAACCATGCTCATGTAAAGGTAGCTTCAGCCCGTGCAGGAAACGTTATCGGCGGTGGCGATTGGGCTATGGACAGGATCGTGCCGGACTGCGTCAAACAATGGTCTGATAAACAAACAGTGAATATCCGGAGACCCCGGTCAACAAGACCCTGGCAGCATGTACTGGAGCCGTTGGGTGGTTATTTGCTAACAGGGGCTGCATTGGCGTCCCCTAAAACTCATGTTCATGGTGAATCTTTCAATTTTGGGCCGCCATCCAACCAAAATTTTTGTGTAGAAGAGCTGATCAAAGACCTGGCAAAATACTGGACACACGGAGATGCCTTAAAACTGATCAATATTGAAGAGGATAAATCATTTTATGAAGCAGGCCTGTTAAAATTAAATACGGATAAAGCGCTGGCTTCCCTTAACTGGCAACCGGTACTGAATTATAATGAGACCATGAAGTTTACCGGGGAATGGTATAATTATTTTTATGGGGAATCAGTGAACAGTATTGCGTTAAAAGAATTCTCTTACAAACAGATATTACACTATATCGAAACAGCTTCAAATAAGAGCATTGAATGGATGAGCTGATCACAGGCGTTCAGGTAACACCTTTAAAACATATTCCCGGAAATGCCGGGGACATTTTTCATATTATGAAAAATGACTCACCGGGGTTTGATGGATTTGGAGAAGTGTATATATCCACTGTAAAACCGGGTTCTGTAAAAGGATGGAAACGCCATACCCGGATGACCCTGAATATTGTTGTTCCACTTGGCAAGATCCGTTTTGTAGTATATGATGAGGGCAGCAAAAAGATACAGGAGGTCATTCTGTCACCGGATAATTACAACAGGCTAACTGTTCCGCCGGGACTATGGATGGCCTTCCGGTGCGAAGCAGACCAGGAATCCTTCCTTGTGAATTTTGCAAATATCGTCCATGATCCTGCAGAAGCGGAAAATCTTGCAATAGATAATAATGTCATTCCCTATGAGTGGAAATAAGACCAGGGTCCTGGTCACTGGCGGCTTAGGTAACCTCGGTTCATGGGTTACCAATCATTTCTCATCATCCGGGAACTATGATGTGACCGTATTAAGTAAGAATGACAGGACACTGAACATCACACATCCATTCAAAAAAATATTTTGCGATATCACGGACGGGAAAGCTCTTAGGGAATGCTTAGCTGGTATAGATCCCGATCTTATCATCCATTTGGCAAGCCTGAATGATACATTCCTGGATGATTATGCAAGCCGGTCGCTACTGGTCAATTCCTACGGGACAAGAAACCTGCTGGAAGCCTGCAGTGGGAAAAAGATCAGGAAGTTCATCTACATGTCCACCTTCCATGTATATGGAAAGGATGGGGGCGAGATATCTGAGCAGGATGTTGTGGCGCCGCTTAATGATTATGCGATCACCCACTATTTTGCTGAAGAATATGTCAGGATGTTTTCGAAGAAACAGGGGCTTCCTTATGTAATATTTCGTTTATCCAACAGCTATGGGTGCCCCAGGGATGCGCAAACGGGGAAATGGTACCTGTTGTTCAATGATCTTTGCAGGCAGGCGGTGCAACAGAAGAGAATTGAGATCAAAACAAATGGCATGGCTCTCAGGGATTTTGTCTATATGGCTGACGTCTGTATGGCAATAGAGTCGGTTGCCGGCTGGGATGAACTGAAGAATGAAATTTTTAACCTGGGTTCGGGAGAATCGTTATCCCTGGCGGAGATGGCAGCACATATTGCGGGGGCGTATAAAGAAAAATATGGCCAGGAAATAGGGATAATAAAGAACGACAGGGATGTGAATGTATATCCATCCGTGTTAAAATTTAAAATTGGGAAATTAAAAAAGGCAATAGACTTCAGGCCCTCTTTTTGTTACCGGGAAGAGGCAAAGAGAATATTCGATTTTGTATCCGGGCAGTAAAATGCTTGATTTTTGATAAAAACCGGTGGTAATATGGATATTGGTATTTATTTAAATGCCGTATTAATCCAGTAAACTGAATCGTAAAATCCCTATTCGGCATGCGTACTGTTTCTGAATTTTTTGACAGCTATTTGAAAATCAAAGTTTGAGACTTAATTTTAGTCCTAGACCAGATGGAGCCACTACCTAATGAAGCCACCAATTATCCTTTTATGAAGAAACTATTATTCGCCGCCCAGTTCATATTATTTATATCTTTTAATTTCTTCCTCTACCTTACTATTGTTGAGGTTACAGGCAGCCGGTCTCCATTTGTTAAGTATGATTACGAAATACCTATATATAATGGGCGAGAAGATTTTGATCCTTCTTTAAGCAGGCTTACTTCTGTTTCGGATCTTGAAGCATACTGTGACAGCATCTTCAAAGAGAAGTCCAGCAGTGATAAATCTTTTACTTTCCAGGAGCATTATCCGGGATTGGCCAGTTCAGTAGTAAGGAAAAAATTCTTTCATGGATATTCCAGTTATGGTTTTTCTGATAATTATATGGCCCTGATGCTGGAACCGCTTATCACCCGAAAATGGATCAGTGCAATTGTGATCCCGGATGATATCATGAAGCATCCTTACGCCGCCTGCAGCCAGCAATCCATTGTGATGATGGAATTAATGAAGCGCAAAGGGTTTACAACCCGGAGGGTAGGCTTTAATGGAGGGAAAAAGTTCGGGGGTCATTTTAGCTTTGAAGTATACTATGCCAATGGCTGGCACTTTTTTGACCCTAATCAGGAACCAGACAGAAACATATTGCCGGAGTATAACAGGCCAAGCATTGAGTATTTGGCCAAGAATGAAGCTATATTAGTAGCTGCTTATAAGCATTGGGACCCGGCAAAAGTCCATGCTGTTTTGACGAACTATTCTTATGGAAAACCCAATAGGTTTGAAGCTCCCAATGCCCTTATCTACCAGAAAGTAACTAAATTTTTATCTTACTCTTTATGGCTATTTCTTTTGACAGCATTTTTAGTTGTCAGAAGGCGATACCTTAGATTAATAACTCACAATAATGTGCGGAATAGCAGGGTTTCTGTCCCAACAATTGCAGGAGAAGGATCTGTCTCTTATTACACAAAGACTAGAGCATAGGGGTCCGGATGCTGAAGGTCTTTTTTATGACGAAACCCAGGGCTTTGCTATTGGCCTGGGTCATCGCCGTCTTTCTATTATTGATCTGAGTACTGCTGCCAACCAGCCCATGACAAGTCGTTGTGGCAGGTATATTATGATCTACAATGGGGAGGTGTATAATTATCGCGAGATCGGCGAAGCGAAACTGAATGGGTTTCCCTGGAAAACACATAGCGATACGGAAGTAATACTTGAGTGTTTTGCAAAATTCGGTACTGAATGTTTTGAGTGGTTCAATGGAATGTTTGCCTTTGGTATCTGGGATCACCGGCAGCAAAAGTTGTACGTGTGTCGTGACCGTATAGGCATCAAACCATTTTACTATTATTACCAGGATAAAGAATTTGTTTTTGCGTCGGAGTTAAAATCGTTACAAGCAGTACTGCCGCCACAGGAAATAGATTATTCTGCTGTCACTAACTTTTTATATCTCGGTTATATCCCGCAAACACAAACGATCTATACTTCCTGTCACAAACTTTTACCGGGACATTATGCCATTGTCAGCTCTAATGGTATTGATGCAATAAAGCCCTATTGGCAGTTGGAGAAAAATGTAAAAGCCGAAACGCTGAAAAATGAAAGCCAGGCCAAGGAGCAGTTGAAGGATCTGATGGAAGATGCGGTGCAGAAATGTATGATCAGTGATGTGCCGCTTGGCATTTTCCTAAGTGGTGGTGTCGACAGTAGTATTGTTGCTGCCATCGCCCAGAAACATAAGCAGGAAAAGATCAAAACTTTTTCGATAGCATTCAGGGAGCGGCGCTATGATGAGTCAGCTTTTGCACAAAAAGTAGCAGACCATGTCGGTTCGGACCACTACAAGTTCACGGTGGATGAAGATGAGGGCATCGATATTATACAGGATTTCCTGAATATCTATGACGAACCGTACGGCGATATGTCGGGAATACCAACTTACCTGGTTTCCAAGCTGGCGAGAAAACATGTGACCGTCGCCCTTTGTGGCGATGGCGGCGATGAGTTGTTTATGGGGTATGGGTTTTATATGTGGGCAAAAAGATTGACTAACCCGGTGTTAAAACCGTTTCACAAGATCATTCGGAAGCTGGTGTACCACGCAGATAAGAATAATTATCGTTTCCGTTCTTATATGTTTACACATACCCCGGATCGGTTTTATAGCAATCTCTTTTCCCAATGTCATGGCAACTGGGCTTTGTCTGAGGTAGAGGAGTTGCTTGATACAAGATATCAATACCGTTTTAGCGAAAAGCTTCTTGATACACCGAGGAAACTGAGTGAAACAGAACAGCAAAGTTTCTTTGATATAAAGAATTACCTCGCCGAAGAATTACTGCCTAAGGTGGATCGTGCCAGTATGCAGCATGGATTGGAAGTAAGAGTGCCCTTCCTTGATTCACGTGTTATTGATTTTGCGCTGAACCTGGATGATTCACTCAAGATGAAAAAGGGGGTGCAGAAATACCTGCTCAAGGAGGCCCTGTATGATTATGTGCCGGCAGCTTATTTTGACCGGCCAAAATGGGGATTTGCAGTACCTATGCAGGAATGGCTTCGGGGAAAACTTTCATATCTCATAGAAGAATACCTGGCGCCTTCCAAAATAGAACAGGTTGGCATATTAAACAACGAAGCGGTTCAGAAGTATATTAGAAAATTCAGGGAAGGAGAGTACTTCCGCTATCATCGGATCTGGTTGTTGATAATCTTTCAAAAATGGATGCTGGAAAAGCATCTTAATGCTGCATCAAGAAATCGTTCGGTACACGTTTACTCCAAATAGTCAATTAATGGCATCTGTAAGATCACCACTTAGAAATTTTGTTAAACCAATACTGTTCAAACTCCTGGGCAAAAATGGTTATAAATGGGCCCAGTTCTATGCAAAGAAGAAGGATATAAAGAACAGGTTGGTGGAGGAAATAGAAATGGAACTGTTGCCACATCTCGTCAGTAAAGATGATGAAGTGTTGGACATCGGTGCCAACTATGCCTATTATACCGAGCGATTGTCAAGACTGACACCAAAGGGAAAGGTGTTCGCCTTTGAGCCGATACCATTTACATATGATGTCGCAGCTATGCTGGTGAAGAGTTTTGGGTTAAAAAATGTGGAGCTGTACAAGAAAGGAGTTGGCCAGAAGACCGAGACTTTACGCTTTAGTGTACCCAAGATGGAATATGGGTCTATCAGTGCCGGACAGGCCCATATAGCCGGCAGGAATAATGATATGATTAAAGGTTCCGACTATTTTGTATCTGATAAGCACGAAGAGTTTGATTGTGAAGTGGTTGACATCGATTCTTTTCTTCTACCCAAACTCAAAAAACTCAGCTTTGTAAAAATAGATATAGAGGGCGCAGAGTATTTTGCTTTGAAGGGGATGGAAAGAACATTAAAGGCATTCAGGCCAGCAATACTTATAGAGATAGTACCGTTATTCCTGGAGAGCTTTAAGATAGACCTGCCGTTTTTCCAGCAGTATATTGAGCAAACGTTGAATTACCGGGTCTTTGCTTACGACCAGCAGCAGAAAAAACTGGTAAAGGTAAATGGCCCGATCAGCACAGACAGAAACTATATCCTAATACCTATTGATAAAACCTTACAATATCAACATCTAATCACCTAACTATGGAAAGACTAAACCACTACGTATCCGCGATTGCCGCCGTATTCAAACAAGAGAAAAGCCGATATGAAGCACACCAAAAAGCAGCCCCTATATTGAGGGGAATGGGCGCAGAAAAGGAAGTCTTGTTTGACGTATTCAGAAAAAATCTTTTAAACGAAAACTTTGTAAACAGGCCAAGGCATTATCCTACTCTTGGATTTGAGATATTCCAGGATGAAAATGTAGGTATCAGCGGCAACTGTTTTATGCCATTACCTGATCGTAGCACAGATCTCAGCTTTCAAAGTATTCATCATCATGGCAAACTTTTGCTGACAACGATTGCAGCATTTGGTCCCGGCTATGAATCCATCGTCTTCAAAAAAGGGTTTGTCCTCAATAAAAAAAAGCAAACTGCCGACCTGGAAATAGAAAAACAATACCAGTTTGCACAGGGTAACCTGGAATTCGTGGATAGCGAACAACCGCATGTGGTATTCTTTCCTAAGGATGCGTCTATAACCTTTGCCATGTGGGCTTATGAAAAGAAGAAAGTTGCAACACAAAGCCTGAAGAATAATTTTATTGTAAAAAAATTCAAGGAGCCTATCAGGAGAGGGTTGAAAAGCCTCGAATTGCTGAATACGGCTGGCGTGAACTCGGTGGAGAATTTTGATTTTTATCCCGATCATAAAACGATCAGGGTGCTGAAGAGCAGGATAAAATTTGAAGAAGGGTCTAATGAGAATTTTTTGACAAACGTATTTTACGTCCTCCAGCGTGCTGAATTCAAGGATATGCAATTTCTACAGTCGCTGAAAAAAGAATATCCTGATCACACAATCCTTCATCAGTTGATTGACCGTTATGCAAATGGCACGGCGATTAAAGATGAGTTTTATGATTTTCATAAAAATGTGCAGCATGTAAATCTCACCAAACGGGATATCCTGAATGCATTTAATTGATCCTTACTACAGCGTCGTCACTACTTGAGGGAGAAGATACTGTATATATCGTATGATGGCATGACCGACCAACTCGGTCAGAGCCAGGTGCTGCCTTACCTTTGCGGTTTGCAAAAACATGGGTACGATTTTCATCTTATCAGTTGTGAGAAACCTGAGAAGTTTGAAAAGCAAAAGAAGATTATAGAAGATATCTGCAGGGAAAATAATATTACCTGGCATCCTTTGGCATATACAAAAACTCCTCCTGTTCTTTCTACGATAAAGGACGTCCGACGTATAACAAAAAAAACATTTGATCTCGATAAGATCCACCATTTTGAAATAGTGCATTGCCGCGGCTATATTTCTGCCCTTGCCGGGTTAAAAATGAAAAAAAAGCGGGGAACGAAATTCCTGTTTGATATGCGTGGCCTGTGGGCCAATGAAAAAGTAGACGCAGGTAGCTGGAATCTTCGCAATCCCGTTTATAGGCTGGTGTATAATTACTTCAAGAAAAAAGAAAAACAATTTCTCGAACAAGCAGATTATACGATCAGTCTCACCTGGGCTGCTCAAAAAGAGATTTATTTATGGAAACATATCGACAACAACCCGGTTAAAATGGAAGTGATACCCTGTTGTACCGATGTTGGTCTTTTTGACCCACAGAAAGTGGACCAGGATATCATGTCGGGTATCAAAAAGGAATTGGCTATTGGCGAAAACGACAGGATAATAACTTATCTCGGCAGTATAGGCAGTTGGTATATGCTGGATGAAATGCTAGATTTTTTTGTATGTTATCTACAGAAATACCCATCTTCAAAATTCCTGTTCATTACGGGAGACCAGCATGAACAAATAAAAAGCAAAGCTGCCGAAAGAAAGATACCTGCCGAGAGAATATTGATCCGCCCCGCTTTACGCAAGGAAGTGCCGGCAAGCATCTCGCTGGGTACACATTCGGTGTTTTTCATTAGGTCCACATACAGCAAAATAAGCAGCAGTCCTACCAAGCAGGCTGAGCTAATGGCAATGGGTGTTCCTGTTATCAGTAATGCGGGTGTTGGCGACACGGATGCGATCATCAGGAAATATAATAGTGGGGTAGTGATAAGAGGTTATTCCGGGGATTTTTACCAGCAGGCAATAGATGAACTTTCATCTGTAAGTTTTGATGCGGTTTCCATACGACAGGGGGCAAAGGATTATTTTTCACTGGCCGATGGCGTGGCAAAATATTATAAGGTGTATCAATCGATACTGAACAAAGAGTGATCCGTATATGAAAAGGAAGAAAATATTGGTGCTATGTCCCCATCCTGTTGGTTACGTTCCGGGACAGCGGCTTAAATATGAACAGTATTTTGATCATTGGAAAGCAAACGGATTTGATATTACGGTATCCTCATTTATGAGTGAACGGATGCAGCGTATCGTGTATAAGAAGGGGTATTTCTTTGAAAAAATATTCTGGACGTTTTGTGGTTATTGCAAAAGGGTTTTTGACCTGTTCCGGATACGCCGCTATGATCTTGTATATTCTTTTTTGTGGATCACCCCGTTCGGACCGCCCCTGTTTGAGTGGATGGTTTCTGGGCTGGCTAAAAAAATGATCTTCGATATAGACGACCTGGTATATATGAAGAATGAAAGGGCGGACAAATGGTACACCCGTTTATTTAAAGGAAGGGATAAACCGGTCTACTTGATGAAAAAAGCGGATCATGTTATCACCTGTACTCCCTATCTTGACGAGTTTGTCAGGAAGTTCAACACGAATACCACCGATATTTCTTCCACGATCAATACCATTACTTATATCCCGGTGAACAAGTATGAGAATACCGGAACGATCACCCTGGGTTGGAGCGGAAGCCATAGCACCATTCGTTACCTGACCTTACTTCACCCTGTACTAAAAGAACTGAAGAAAGAATTTGATTTCAAACTGCTGGTAATGGGCGATGCAGGTTTTTTGATGGAAGGCATAGATGTTGAGGCCCATGCATGGACGGAAGAAAAGGAAATTGAAATTTTGCAACGGATGGATATTGGTCTGTACCCGTTGCCGCTGGATGAAGAATGGGTATATGGCAAAAGCGGGTTAAAGGCATTGCAGTATATGGCGCTGGGGTTACCTGTTATTGCTACAGCCATCGGTGCAAACTTCAGGGTGATAGAAGAAGGCGAAAGCGGGTTCCTGGTGACCTCGCAGGATGAATGGCTGCAAAAATTAAAGGCCCTGATAAACGATGCATCGCTGCGAAGAAGATTCGGAATGAAAGCAAGAGCAAGGGTGGAAAAATATTATTCAGTAAAAGCAAATGAACCGGTCTATCTCGGGATCATTAATAAAGTATTGAAATCAAAATAAAATGGAGCCTGTAAAAGAATTTCTGAACTATAAGTTTTATCCCGTTACTGCCTGCAATATGTGTGGGAGTGGCCCTGCTGATCATAAAGTGATCGGTCAGCGGCTGAACCAGTCAACCGGGATGAAGCCTAAAAGAAAACATGGGATTGCCGTGTCGGTGCTGAAGTGTAAAAAATGTGGGCTGATCTTTCCTGACCCGATGCCTGTACCGAATGATATACAGGATCATTATGGCATACCGCCGGAGAGTTACTGGAAGGACGAGTATTTTACCTGGAACGAAGGCTATTTCGAGGGGGAAATAGAAAAATTAAAACAATTGATGACCATCACCCCGGGAATGAAAGCATTGGATATAGGCGCCGGTTTAGGAAAATGTATGCTTTCTCTGCAAAATGCAGGCTTTGATGTCTATGGGATGGAGCCATCCGTACCCTTTTATGAAAGGGCGATCAACCGGATGAATATTTCGAAAGAAAAATTGAAGCTTGGAATGCTGGAAGATATTGAATACCCGGAAAAGGAATTCGATTTTATCACCTTCGGGGCCGTGCTCGAGCATTTATATAATCCCGCTGATAATATCAAAAGAGCTTTAAAATGGCTGAAACCCGGCGGGCTCATTCATATAGAAGTTCCTTCCAGCCGGCACCTGGTTGCAAGGCTGATCAACAGGTATTACCGGCTGACCGGAACAAATTATGTAACCAATATCAGCCCGATGCACAGCCCTTTTCATTTACATGAGTTTGACCTTCGTTCCTTTAAGCGACTCGGGGAAAAAAATGATTTCGAAATTATAAAGGCCGATTATTTTGTTTGTGAGATCATGTTCTTTCCCCGTATTATAAAACCTTTGCTGGCAAAATATATGCAGTTAACCAATACCGGGATGCAATTGGTCGTATGGTTAAAAAGAAAATAAGACATGGTAAAGTATAAAACAGAGCCGGATAAAATAGTGCCGGGTGTATCCAAAAGCATACATGCATTCAGGCTTGACCATGAACAATCGCATAATAATATAGACCCCGAGGTGGTAAGGTCATTTGGGGATGAATGGGAAAAGTTTGAAAGCTTTGAACAGGAAGACCTGGAGCGTACAGCTGCCATGTATTTTGATATACTTGCTGAAAAGCACCTGAATAAAAACACCTATGCAATGGATATGGGCTGTGGTACAGGCAGGTGGACAAAGATGATCGCTGATAAAGTTGATTTTGTGGAAGCAGTAGATCCCAGCAGTGCAATCTTTGTAGCTGACCGCCTGTTAAAAAATACACCCAATGTACGGCTTACCCAGGCTTCTGTGGATACACTTCCATTTGAGGATGATACATTTGATTTTGTCATGAGTATCGGGGTGCTCCATCATATACCCGATACACAAAAGGCAATGAGTGACTGTGTCAGTAAGGTAAAAAGAGGAGGTTTTTTTTATACATACCTTTACTATAGCCTTGATAACAGGGGTTTCTTTTTCAGACTGCTTTTTGCTGCAAGCAACCTGGTGAGAATGCTCGTTTCAAAATTGCCGGCAGGAGTAAAGAAGTTTGTTTGTGATGTGCTGGCCATTTTATTTTATATGCCTTTTGTATGGTTGGGCAGGCTGTTCAAAATGATGGGGCTCAAAAAACTGGCAGCCAAACTACCGCTGAGCATTTACCAGGAGCAGCCCTTTTATATTATACGGAATGATTCTTTAGACAGGTTTGGAACAAAACTGGAACAGCGCTTTTCCAAAAAACAGGTGGAAGAAATGATGATAAAAGCCGGGTTACATGAAATAATTGTGTCGCCGGGCATGCCTTACTGGCATGCAGTAGGAACAAAATTGTAAGTTCAAATTTGTGCAATGTACCTTTTAGCCAGGTTTTTTCATTTTACAGATGTGCTCTATGGACCGCTATGCTTTATTTTCTTATTTGCTATATTAAGATTTAAAGCGAACCGGCAAAAAGAAAAGCATATAAAAAAATTATACTTCCAGGCATTTACATTCAGGATGATCTGTGTGATCATATTTACCCTTATTACGGAGTATTACTTTAAAGGAGGAGATACTGGATTATATTACCAGGGTACACTTGACCTCAGGACTGCATTGAAGGATGATATTAATTTTTTGCCCGAAATACTGGGTACACTGAACCTTGAGCCATCCGATCCTTTATACGCCTACTTTTATTATGATAATTATGTCGATGATTTTACCTATAACTACATGCGATCGCCCAGTAATTTTTTTATCCCTAAACTGGCGCTCCTTCCTGCCATTGCCTTTAATGACAGCTATGTTTGTATAAACCTCTTCTTCGCTTTTTTTGCTTTGGGAGGCTCTATCCGGCTTTTTAAAACATTCTACCATTATTATCCGGAATATTGGAGAGAGATTGCTATTGCCACCTTATTTCTTCCCGATGTCTGTTACTGGTGCTCCGGGTTATTAAAAGACCCGATATGTTTTGGGGCGATCGGGTATATCATGTATGGCGTCCTGAATATATTTGTCAAAAAGAAAAAGATCATTGTATCTCTTATTTGGATAATCATTGCTAGTTTACTGATCTTTTATATCAAAGTGTATATCCTGCTGGTACTGGCATTAGCTATCATCATCTGGCAGTTTGCGGAAGTGAATAAACTCATTTCTGATAAAACGCTGCGCCGGATATTTGCCATCATTACGTTTACTATAGCCGGTATCCTTGGATTTGTGATGATCATTTATCTTACTTCCCAGGAGGCGGCGCAGGGTTACAGGCTGGATAAACTGATGGAACGTTCCGAAGACCAGCGACGTAATTATGGGGCGTTGACAGAGGACCGGCGGGGTTCTTACTTTGAGATCAATACCAGCAATCCTGTCACATTGGTGGCCAATGGCATCAGCGCTACTTTTTACCGTCCGTTTCCATGGGAGATCAAATCACCGATCATGGTACTTTCGGCCATCGAAGCATTTATATTCCTTTACCTCACACTTTTTTTTATTTTTAAACGGGGATTAGCCAAGTTTTTTGGACTGCCCTTCTCGGATCCCCGTATCCTGATGTGTTTTATCTTTTCATTTCTTTTTGCAATAGCGGTAGGATCCACTACAGCCAATTTCGGCGCTTTGTCAAGATATAAAATACCCTGTATGCCTTTTTATTTTTTAATGATGGTGTTCCTGTATAAAAAAGCAAAGTTGAACTATCCGAAATGGTTTGAAACACTACTGAACAGGGTTATAGGGAAAGCAAGTACTAAATAATTCATTCATCATGTGCGGCATTGCCG
Source organism: Chitinophagaceae bacterium (assembly GCA_036520835.1). Lineage (GTDB taxonomy): Bacteria > Bacteroidota > Bacteroidia > Chitinophagales > Chitinophagaceae > VBAT01. Next base: position 13,448 of record DATDIX010000061.1, read on the forward strand.
GTTCCATCAGTCATTCTCTTGATATTCCTCTTCTTACCCGGACCCTTTATCACCGCGGGCCGGACGAGCAGACAACTTTTACAGAGAACAATCTTATACTTCATCATCACCGGCTGGCTATATTGGATATTGGCGGGGGAAGACAACCGATGCACTTTGAACATCTCATGATCATTTTTAATGGCGAAATTTACAATCACCAGGAAGTAAGGGTAAAACATAGGTTGAAATGCAAAACCAATTCTGATACCGAAACGATATTGCATGCTTATGCAAAACTCGGGGCAAATTGCCTGCATGATTTTGATGGCATGTTCTCCCTTGCTATTTATGATAGGAATAAGCAGGAGCTTTTCCTGGCCAGGGACAGGGCGGGGAAAAAGCCACTTTACTATTTTTCAGATGGACATAAATTTGTTTTTGCCAGTGAATTGAATGCTATCAACAATCAAATTGACCTGCAGATCAACGAGCAGCATCTTCACCAGTATGTGCGCATGGGTTATTTTTATAAAGAAGCAACGCCTTATAAGAATGTTCATGAGTTGCCGGCAGGCAGCTATGCTTATGTTTCTTTAAACAAACCTGAAGTGAAAGTAAGCCGCTGGTGGGATATGCATACTTATTATAGACAACCGAGCAATGACAGTTTTGAAACGGCTTTGGAGAAAACAGATACCATGCTTCACCAGGCCGTGAAAAGAAGAGTGGAATCCTCTGACCTTGAAGTCGGTTCTTTTTTAAGCGGGGGTATTGATAGCGGGCTGGTAACAGCTATTGCAAAAAACTACAACTCCACACTTAAAACATTTACCGTTTCTTTTGACGGCGAGTATGATGAAGCTCCTTTGGCAAAACTGGTGGCTGACCGTTACCAGACACATCATATCGAAATAAAGATATCGTTTGACAATCTTGTAAACGATATCGAAAAGATATTAAGTAATTACGGAGAACCTTTTTTTGACAGTTCTGCTATTCCCAGCTATTACGTAAGCCGCGAAGCAAAGAAACATCTGACCGTAATCCTCAACGGTGATGGTGGCGATGAAATATTCGGTGGGTATCGCCGCTATGTGCCATTTGCCAGGTATGATTTTTTTAACCCCGGTTTTTTTGTAAAAAATATCGCTACGCTGGCACATGCTGTTCTGCCTACACCTCACAATAAGAAAAGCAAGTATAATTTCATTTATCGTTTGGCCGACCTGGCCCGCAAAAAAGGATTGGATACTTATTTGTCAGCAACCATTGATAGTTTCGAAGGACTAGAACAATGCCTGGCAGGTAAAAATGATGTGCTCCAGGAAGTTGAAAATGATTTTTTGGAAGTAAACAGGTCAAGCCTCAGCGGCCTGCAAAAGATCATGAACCTTGATTTTGATAATATATTGGCCGGTAACCTGCTGGTAAAAATGGATATTGCTACCATGGCTCATTCACTGGAAGGCCGCAGCCCGCTGTTAAGTAAAGAGATATTGGAATATATCCCGTCTGTTAACGACAATTATAAGATCAAAGGGCAGCAAACCAAATACCTGCTGCGCACACTGGCTGAAAAATACCTGCCCGGGGAACTGATCCATCAACCAAAAAGGGGATTTGAGATACCCCTGAAAAAATGGATCGACCATGAATTGAAAGACATCATTGCTTCTTATATATTAGCTCCCAATGCTTATTGCAGGAATTTTGTGAAACCCTCTTTCATAGAAAACCTTTGGCAGCGGAAAATAAAGACCGGCGATGAGAAAAGGGCAAAGATGCTCTGGACTCTGTTTGCGCTGGAAGTATGGTATAAGAAATGTCACCTGAAATAACTTTACAAAACCAATAAGTGTTGCTTTCATCGCTGACAGGCAGGACTTATTGGTTTTAATATTTATAGAGATGCCCAAACTCATCCGCATTACTACCGCACCACTTTCCCTGAATGTTTTATTAAGGGGACAGATGCGTTATATGAACGAGAATGGTTTTGAGGTAGTAATGGTAAGCAGCGATGGCCCTGAACTGGAACTGGTAAAAAGGAATGAAGGATGCCCGCACTATATCATACCCATGACCAGGAAGATCACCCTGTTGACAGACCTTCGCTGTTTATGGCTGATGTACCGTTTCTTTAAAAAAGAAAAACCGGATATTGTTCATTCACATACACCGAAAGCAGGATTGATAGCAATGCTGGCCGCCCGTTTTGCTGGTGTGAAGATCCGCATTCATACCATAGCAGGACTTCGGTTTATGACCTCCAAAGGGTTTGGCCGCAAAGTGCTTATCGCTATGGAAAAACTGACTGCAAGTGCAGCCACGCATGTCTGGCCCAACAGCTATTCTTTGCTAAATTATATAAAGGAACATAAGCTGGTTAAGCCCGCAAAACTGGAGATCATTGGAAAGGGTTCCAGCAACGGTATCGACCTTACCCGTTATTCATTGTCCTCTTTGAAGCAGGATAAGCTGCAGCAAATAAAAAAACTGGTTAATTACGATGATAAACTGATCTGTTTTTTATCAGTAGGCCGGCTGGTACATGACAAAGGGATTGATGAGCTCGTGCATGCATTCATTGCTATTCATGCAAAGAATGATAAGACACGATTGATACTGGTAGGAGCTTTTGAAGATGAAGTGGACCCGGTAAGTGATGAAACAAAAAGTATATTGAAAACTCATCCCGGAATTATCCTCACCGGATGGAGTGATTCAGTTGAATATTTCATGCAATTCTCGTTTGCATTGGTGCATCCATCGCACCGGGAAGGATTTCCCAATGTTTTATTGCAGGCAGGAGCTATGCTTTGCCCGGTCATTTGCTCCAGGATAGAAGGAAATGTAGATATAATAGAACATCAGCAAACAGGGCTGATCTTTGAAGTAAAGAACCAGGCAGAACTGCAGCAACGGTTAGAACAGGCACTGGCCAGCCCTGTAGTTTTACTGCAATATGCCGGCACTCTCCGGGCAAAGATCGAAGAGTATTTTGCCCAACCTGTTGTTCATGACCAATTACGTAACAAATACAGGGAGTTATTGGGACAAAAGGCATAAGGGCCTCGAAAAACTACTAAGCACCCTACGGTAGTACTACCTTTTATCCCTTTTTGTTTTCCCCTTTACTTTGGACTATTCAGGATGGCTATTATTTTTATGCTATCCAAATCCGTCCAAATGAAGACCACCCTAAAGAAACCTGTGGCTATTGTTGGCTATTCCGGCCACGCTTATGTCATCATCGACATCTTCCTGAATGCAGGCCGCCTTGTAACGGCTTACTGCGATTCAGAAGAAAAATCACTCAATCCTTATCATCTTAATTATCTCGGCAAAGAAGCAGAAGTGATCAACAAGCTAAAGAAGTATGATTATTTCGCTTGTGTGGGGCATAATGGCATCCGTGAAAAGATCCATATGCAATTAAGCCAGCTCCTGGGCAATCCTATCAATGCAATACATCCCAGCGCTGTTATTTCTGCCTCTGTAAAAATGGGAGATGGAGTGATGATCGCAGCTAATGCCACCCTGAATCCCCTGGTGGAAATAGGAAGAGGCGTTATCCTCAACACGTCTACCAGTATAGATCATGAATGTATCATTGGCGACTTTACACATATCGCTCCCGGCGCTGTACTTTGCGGAAATGTAAAAGTGGGCAGGAGCAGTTTTATCGGGGCCAACTCTGTCATTCGCCAGGGTATTACAATTGGTAATAATGTCATCATCGGTGCAGGCACCGTGGTGGTAAAAGATATTCCGGATAATTCTACCGTGATAGGCAACCCGGCGAGAAAGCTGGTGAAGAAAACAGCCAGCCGCCTGGCAGCAGCCTGATCTTTATTTTCACAAGGATGAAGTTTTGAGCGGCATTTGAAAATTCAGGTGCCGTTTTTTTTATTCAAATATGTCCAGAAAGCATCCTGCCTTGTACCCTATATGAATAAATGATAATACCTTTGCTGTTCTATAAAAGCAAGCTGAATTAACCACAGTAATGACGAAGCACCCGCAGGAATTCCGTGTATTATTTTTAGGAAAAAAGGATAACCTCTTTGCAGAGAGGGCGGTTGATTATATCAACAGGCATTTTCGTCACCCGGTAATTTTTTTTGGAACCCGGCATGATAAATTGCCCGAAGAAGTATTGACCTGGCAGGGAGATATTATCATTTCTTTTATCAGTTCCTGGATCATTCCCGCATCTTTATTGCAACGGACATCAGTTGCTGCTATTAATTTTCACCCGGGCAGCCCTGAGTACCCCGGAACGGGATGCACTAATTTTGCGATCTACAATGGAGCGAAGGAATACGGGGTTACCTGCCATCATATGAAAGAGGTCGTAGATACGGGTAATATCATTAAGGTGAAAAGATTCCCGTTAAAAGAAGATGATACCGTGTTTGGCGTGACGCAACGATGCTATGGTTTGATAGAAGAGCTATTTTATGAAATAATGGAGGGTATCCTGCAGGGCAACCCATTGCCTGTGTCAGATGAAAAATGGAAAAGAAATCCTTATACTAGAAAAGAATTGAACGAACTTTGTTATATCAGCCCGGAAATGCCGATGGAAGAAATTGAGAAAAGAATAAAAGCAACAACGTATAAAGGCCCCTGGGCTTATACTAAAATAGGCAACAAAATATTTAAACTCCAATCCTGACTCTGTTTATGGTGAAAGAAGATACCCTGCAACAGCAATCGGTCAGCCCGCTTACAGGGAAGCAATATGCTATCCCGGAAAAAATAGATGACAAGACCGGTATTGATACATTCATTGAATTACATCCCGGAAAGAAAGTAGTGGTAGTGCAGGGACTTGGATTTGTAGGCTCTGTAATGGCGTTGGTTGTTGCCAATGCTTTGACAGAAGAATATGCTGTCATCGGTATTGATCTTCCTGCTCCTTTTTCTTACTGGAAAATTCAATCTATTAACGAAGGGATATTCCCCGTCATAGCAGACGATCCCAAGATCGGGTTGTTTTATAACCGGTCAAGAGAGAAAAAGAATTTTTATGCTACCTGCGATCCTTATGCATACAGCAAAGCTGATATAATAGTAGTTGATATCAACCTTGATGTAAAAAAGCAGTCGAACGGAAACGGCCACCTGGAAGACTATACTGTTGACCTTACTCCTTTTAAAAAAGCGATCACCAGTATTGGCGCTTATTGTAAGCCAGATGTGCTGGTATTGGTAGAGACAACGGTACCGCCCGGTACTACACAAAAAATAGTGCGGCCTGTTCTTGAAGAATCGTTACAAAAAAGAGGATTACCAACAGACCAGTTAAAAACCGGTCATTCTTATGAAAGAGTAATGCCCGGACCGAAGTATATCGACTCTATACAGAATTTTTATCGAGTATTCTCGGGAACAGATGAAGCCAGTGCTGAAGCAGCAGAGAAATTTCTTCGCACTGTTATCCGTACGGATGAATATCCATTGACAAAGCTGGGCAATACCCAGGCCACTGAAATGGCAAAAGTGCTGGAGAATTCTTACCGGGCTATGAATATTGCCTTTATGGTAGAATGGAGTCGGTTTGCTGAAGAAGCAGGTGTGGATATATATGAAGTGGTGAATGCAATACGTATGCGCCCCACACATAAAAATATCATGCTGCCCGGTTTGGGAGTTGGCGGCTATTGTCTAACCAAAGATCCTTTGCTGGCAAGTTGGGCGAAGATGAACCTGTTCGGAAGCGATGAACGGCTTGAACAAAGTGAGACCGGTGTTCATATCAACGACCAGATGCCGCATTTTGCATTTCAATACCTGCAATCGCAGTATAACGGTCCATTGAAAGGAAAGAAAGTGCTGATGCTTGGCGTAAGCTACCTTAACGATGTTGGCGATACCCGCTATACGCCTGTGCAGGGTTTGTTCGAAAGATTAGTTGATGCGGGCTGCGATGTTACCCTGCATGATCCGCATGTAATGTTATGGGAAGAAAAAGCAATCCGGGTGAATAATAACCTGGATGAATTATTACAGCAATCATATGATGTGGTAATCATCAGTACCGGGCATAAAGAGTACCGTAATAACCCGGAACTGATCAGCGTATTACTGGGTCACCCGGAATCATTTGTGTATGACACAATCGGGGTGCTGAGTAATGACGAAATAAAAACATTGAAGGAAAAACATATTGTAAAAGTGATCGGGAGAGGGGATCTATAGTTTGAAAAACCAGTTTTAAATATTTTATGGGAAAAAAAGTTTTGTTGTTGGGCGGAGCCGGGTTTATCGGTTTCAACATTGCCAAATATCTTTCTGAAAATCGCGACTACCAGTTAACCATCGCTGATAATTTTGCCAGGGGAAAAGAAGATGAGTTGTTTACAGCACTGGTAAAAAAACACAATATCAAGGTTGTAGCAGGTGACTATACTGATCCGAAAACATTCGATCTTCTGGACGATAGTTACGACCAGGTGTATATGCTGGCATCTGTAGTGGGCGTTGATAATGCCAATTCCATCCCACATGAGATCATTCGAATCAATACCGCTTTAATTTATAATACGCTGGAGTGGATACGCCGTTCTAAAATCAGGAAAGCATTGTTTACTTCCACCAGTGAATGTTATGCAGGCACGATCGATGCCTTTGGTTATACTGTGCCGACGCCGGAAGAAGTACCGCTTTGCATACAGGATATTGGTCATCCCCGGTTTACCTATGCTGTTACAAAAATGCTGGGCGAATCCGGCTTCCTGAATTATTCACGGATACTCGGGTTTGAGGCAACCATTGTACGCTATCATAATGTGTACGGCCCCCGCATGGGATTTAAACATGTGATCCCGCATTTGGTGGTCAGGTTCAGAAAAGGTGAAGCGCCTTTTAAAGTGTATGGACATGACCAGACAAGGGCTTTTTGCTATATCACCGATGCCGTAAAAGGAACCGTGCTGGCAATGGAGCAACCGGATACCAATGGCCAGATCTATCATATCGGAACCCAGGATGAAATATCAATAGGTGATCTTATTCATTACTCCGGTGAACTGATGAATTTCGGGGGAGAGTATGAAAACGCACCAACGTATCCGGGTTCTGTATCCCGCCGCTGCCCTGATATTACTAAAGCTCGTACACAATTGGGTTTTGAACCGGAAGTGGGATGGAAGCAGGGATTGAAACAAACAATAGAGTGGTACAATAATTATTTAGAAGAAGGAAACAAAGTCTATGAGTAACCAGCAATTCATTCCGCTGAGCGTTCCCAATATTGCAGGCAATGAATGGAAGTATGTAAAAGAGTGCCTGGACACCGGGTGGATATCTTCCGTGGGATCGTATGTTACCCAGTTTGAACAAATGGTCGCTGATTTTGCAGGAGCAAAATATGGAGTAGCTGCGGTGAACGGAACAGCTGCCTTACATATCGCTTTACTCATGTCAGGAGTCAGGCAGGATGATTATGTGATCCTTCCCAATCTAACTTTTGTTGCTTCGGCAAATTCTATAAAATATTTGGGCGCAGAACCTTTACTGATAGATGCCGATCCCGATCTCTGGCAAATGGACCTTGACCTGCTCGAAGAATTCCTGGAAAACGAAACAGATGAAAGGAATGGCGAACTGATCTATGTGCAGGATGGCCGTCGTATCGGCGCTATTATGCCGGTGCATATCCTCGGTAATATGTGTGATATGGATCGTTTTCTTTCTATTGTAAAGAAATACCCGTTACCGGTTGTGGAAGATGCCACGGAAGCTTTAGGTACATCTTATAAAGGAAAACATGCGGGTACATTCAGCCCGATGGGTTGCTTTAGCTTCAATGGAAATAAGATCATTTCCACCGGTGGGGGCGGAGTAATTGTTACTGACGATGAACAGCTGGCTAAACATGCAAAACACTTAACCACTACCGCCAAAGCCAGTGCAGATGAATATTACCATGATGAGGTGGGGTACAACTATCGCCTGGTAAATATACTGGCAGCTGTAGGTGTCGGGCAAATGGAATTGCTTCCTTCTTTTATCAAAAGAAAAAAGGAAGCGGTAGCTTTTTATAAAGATGCATTTAAAGGGGTGAGTGATATTCGTTTTCAGAAGGAGTTACCGGACGTACAAACCAATGGCTGGCTCTTCACTATACAAACAGACCAGCAGCAAAAAGTGCTGGATTACCTCAATGCAAATAAAATTCTCAGCCGCCGTTTCTGGATGCCAATGAACAAACTGCCGATGTATAAAGATTGTCCCTATATCCAGAAAAAAGATAATGCTGATTATATTTACAATACCTGCCTGAGCATTCCCTGTTCTACCAGTATTACGGACGAACAATTGGAAATAGTAGCCAAAGCAGTAAAAGCGGCATTAACCTGATTTATGTATTCAATCATCAAACGTTTCTTTGATATTGTTTTCTCGCTGCTGGCCCTGGTCATTCTGCTGCCTTTATTTATTCCAATTATTATTTTATTATTGCTGACCGGCGAGCATGAGGTTTTTTTCCGGCAGGACAGGGTAGGACATTATAACAGAATATTCCGCATCTGGAAGTTTGCCACCATGCTGAAGAACAGCCCTAATATGGGCAGTGGTGACGTAACCACCCGCAATGATCCCCGTGTAACCAAAGTCGGAAGTTTTCTTCGTATCAGTAAATTGAATGAACTGCCGCAGTTGATCAATATTCTTACCGGTGATATGTCGTTTGTTGGTCCCCGGCCTTTAATGAAAGTGGGGTTTGACCGCTATACGGATGAGATGAAAGCAAAAGTGTACAGGGTAAGACCGGGACTGACGGGTATCGGTAGTATTGTATTCCGGGATGAGGAGCTGATCATTACCCAAAGCAGTTTGCCGCCGCATGAATGTTACCGCCAGGTAATTCTTCCTTACAAAGGAGCGGTAGAGGTTTGGTACCAGCAGCATGTTTCTTTCTACACCGATTTCATGATCTTGTTTTTGACAGCCTGGGCAATTGTGGCTCCGAAAAGTAACCTGGTGAACAAGGTTTTTCCTTCCTTGCCCAAACGTGAGTTCTGAGTATTTCCCGTTATTTTCCCGCTAAATAATAAGTAATTTCGGAAAGTTATATCGCTGATCATGCTAAAATTATTTTCGAGGTCAAAACCCAAGGGTGAAAGATTTGATTACTCTTTGCTGAATGCAGATATGCACTCTCACCTGCTTCCGGGTATTGACGACGGGGCAGAGGATATTGAACATTCACTTGAATTAATAAAAGGGATGAGGCAGTTGGGGTATAAGAAACTGATCACTACACCCCATGTTATGTGGGATATGTATAAGAATACACATGAGATCATACGGGAAAAACTAAAGCTGGTGCAGGACGCAGTTAAAACTGCCGGGATAGATGTTGAGATCCATGCAGCCGCAGAATATTTTTTAGATGAACATGTAGAGGAACTGCTGCAAAACAAAGAGCCTTTGCTGACGGTAAGCGGCAATATGGTGCTGGCAGAATTTTCCATGGCTTACCCAGCGCTTAATATTAAAGATATTTTATTTGAAATGCAGATGCAGGGGTACCAGCCCATTATTGCACACCCTGAACGCTATATATACCTTGAACGTAATAAGGATTTCTATACTGAGCTGCGGGATATCGGTTGTCTTTTTCAGCTTAACCTGCTTTCTATGGGCGGACATTACGGAAGATCAGTAACAGAATTGGCGAATTATCTTCTTAAGAATGGATTTTATAATCTGATCGGCACTGACCTTCATCATCTTGGACACCTTGAAGGTTTGCAGCGATTCGATATGCCACAGGCGCTGATAAAAATGATCGGCGAAGGGAAAATCATTAATAATCAATTGTAGTTCATTCACCTTTTCAAAATATAACTGCTTTACACGAACTTTTTAATGGTCAATTTGTCTTATCAGTTGTTATGAACGCTTTCACCATAAAGGACCTGGAGAATATTTCCGGGATAAAGGCTCACACTATCCGCATATGGGAGCAGCGTTATGGTTTTCTCAAACCCCAGCGAAGTGAAACGAATATCCGGCATTATTGCAATGAAGAATTAAAGACCATCCTGAATGTTGCATTGCTGAATAAACATGGGTTTAAGATCTCACAGATCGATAAGATGAGACCCGATGAGATCTGCCATACGATACTGGAACTGAATTCAACTGATGCGATCCATGACCGGGTGGTCATTGATCTCATTAAAGGCATGGTGGATCTGAGAGTAGGTGAATTTGAATCCACTCTCAGCAATTATATAAAGGAGCATGGCATAGAGGAAACAGTGAAAGAGATCATCTTCCCTTTTTTGGAAAAGATCGGCATACTCTGGCAAACAGGTCATATCATGCCGGCACAGGAACATTTTGTTTCTAATATCATCAGGCAAAAACTGATAGTGGCCATTGATCAGATCCCGACGCGTATTGATGGCAAATCATGTATGTTGTTTTTACCGGAAGGGGAACATCATGAATTGGGACTTTTGTTTTTGCATTATATGCTTAAAGCAAAAGGAGCAAACGTAATATATCTTGGGGCTAATGTGCCGGTGCATGATGTCGAAAGTATCATCGAAACATTAATGCCCAAAATGGCTTTTATCCACCTGACAGGCACCTGTCCCAACTTCAATTTTGATAAGCTCATCAAATTTCTCCAGGAAAAAGCAGGCAGGCTTACCACCATTATTTCCGGCTACCCCACCCACTGTTATCATAAAGAAATTCCCACCTCCGTTCATTTCAAAAGGAACTTCACGGAAATGATGCAATACCTTTCTGAGTTTTGATTTTCAAACATTTACCTAATTTAACGACCTGAATTCAAGATAGATTTTTTTAATATCACTAGTTTGTTTAACTTTGGATACTCAAAAAGTAAACAAAATGGCTACTAAGGAATTCAATACGATACTACTGGACAATGCAGATTTTTTGAGGCCATTTGCTGTCAATCTTACGAAAGATACTGAAGCCGCAAACGACCTATACCAGGAAACTCTTTATAAAGCGCTGGCCAATCATGAAAAGTATAATGCCGGCACCAATATCAAAGCATGGTTATTTACCATCATGCGGAATATTTTTATTAATAACTACCGCAGGAAGGCCAAGCAAAAAACCATTTTTGATAATACCCCAGAAGATTACCTGATCAACCTGAAGCAATCAGCCGTATCAAACGGAGCAGAGAGCGGTATGCGGGTAAAAGAGATCAATACGGCCATAAATCATCTACCGGAGATCTTCAAGATGCCGTTCCTTCTATATATTGACGGATATAAGTACCAGGAAATTTCAGACTACCTTCATGAACCACTTGGTACTATCAAAAGCAGGATACACTTTGCCAGGAAATTGCTGAAAGAACAGATCAGCAGGTTTTAATCAGGGGTTCGGGACTTTCCATTGTCTTAGACATTTTAAAACAACTACTCCACCAGGATGACAAAAAAAGTAATTGTTATTGGTAGTGGTTTTGCAGGATTGTCTGCGGCTACCTTTATGGCGAAAGAAGGATGGAACGTTACAGTAGTTGAAAAGAACAACACACCGGGAGGCAGGGCAGCCCAACTCAAAGAAGAGGGTTTTACATTTGATATGGGCCCCAGTTTTTACTGGATGCCCGATGTTTTTGAGAGATATTTTAACCAGTTTGGCAAAAAAGCTTCCGATTATTATTCGCTGAAACGGCTTGATCCCTCCTATCGTATTTACTGGAATGATGGCTTCACTGATATCCCTGCTAATTTTCAAAAACTAAAGGAAGTATTTGAGTCCTTCGAAAAAGGCAGCGGGCAAAAGCTGGAAAAATACCTGGAGGAAGCGGCTTACAAATATGAAACAGGGATCAATAATCTTGTTTATAAACCCGGGCTTTCTTTTACAGAATTCTTTGACTGGTCCGTGATCAAAGGAATTTTCAGGCTGGATATTATTACTTCTATCAAGACGCATATTCAAAAACATTTCAAACATCCCAAACTGGTACAGTTGATGGAATTCCCGGTTCTATTCCTTGGTGCATTACCGGAAGACACCCCTGCATTGTACAGCCTCATGAATTATGCGGATATAAAAGGAGGTACCTGGTACCCGCAGGGCGGAATCTATGCCGTTGTGGAAGGGATGTATAAGCTGGCCGTGGAGCAGGGTGTCAACTTCTGCTTTAATGAAAAGGCTAAAGAAATAAAAATCGAAGGAGTTGAAGCCAAAAGAGTCGTTACAGATAAAAATACACATGAAGCAGATGTGGTGATCAGCGGCGCTGATTATCATTTTACCGAAACAGGATTACTGGATGAACAATACAGGAGCTATTCTGAAAATTACTGGCAAAAGAAAGTAATGGCCCCTTCCTGCCTGCTGTATTATGTTGGATTAAATAAAAAATTGAAGAACATAACCCATCATTCCCTTTTTTTCGATGTGCCCTTTGACCAGCATGGGAAAGAGATATACAAAGATCCTAAGTGGCCGACGGAGCCTTTATTCTATGTCAGCGTTTCATCAGTTACAGATCCTTCAACGGCACCGGAAGCCTGTGAGAATCTTGTTTTTTTGGTACCGGTAGCAGCGGGACTTACAGGTGATGAGGAAGAATTAAGGGAGAAATATTTCCGGATGATCGTCAGCCGGATGGAAAAACATATCGGCGAACCGGTAAATGATTTTATTGTTTATAAAAAATCCTATTCGGTCAGCGATTTCGTAAGTGATTACAATTCTTTCCGTGGTAATGCGTATGGCCTGGCCAATACTTTAAAACAAACTGCGATCTTCAGGCCATCCTGCAGAAGCAGGAAAGTAAAGAACCTTTTTTATACAGGGCAATTGACGGTCCCCGGGCCGGGTGTGCCGCCCAGCCTGATCAGTGGTGAAGTGGTGACCAGGGAGGTAATTAAAGTGATGAATTAATTTCTTAAATTACAATACATGCTACAGCTGTTTCATAGTGTAAGTGAAAATTGCAGCCGTCTTGTTGCTGAAAAATACAGTACATCATTTTACTCAGCTATCCGGTTATTGCACCGGGATCTCCGGGCCCCAATATGTAATATTTATGGATTTGTCCGTTTTGCTGATGAGATCGTGGACACATTTCATAGCTATGATAAAGCCTCCCTTCTCCGGCAATTTAAAAATGAAACATACGAGGCTATCGAAAGAAAAATAAGCCTGAACCCTATCCTTAATAGTTTTCAGCTGACTGTCAACGAATATAAGATCGACCATGATCTGATCGAAGCTTTTTTCAGGAGTATGGAATTCGATCTTTCCAAAAAAGTATACAACAGGGAAGAATATGGTGACTATATCTATGGCTCGGCCGAAGTAGTCGGGTTGATGTGTTTGCAGGTTTTTTCAGGAAGGAATAAAAAACTGTACAGTCAATTGCAGGAGCATGCCCGGGCTTTGGGGGCAGCTTTTCAAAAGGTGAATTTCCTCCGGGACCTGAAGGCAGATAATAATGACCTCTCACGAATGTATTTTCCCGGCTGCGACTTCAATAATTTCTCTGAAAATGACAAAAAAGAGATCGAAAAAGATATACAGCGTGATTTTAAACAAGCGTATGATGGGATACGGAATCTACCTATTAAAGCAAGATTTGGGGTATATGTAGCCTATAAATATTATCTCTCCCTGTTTAAAAAGATCAAAAGGACAGATACCTGTCATATCTTGCAAAAGAGAATACGCATACCCGGTCATCATAAAATGATGATCGTACTGAGAGCGGGATTAAAATACCAGTTGAAATTATTATAAAGATGGATCCATTGCAGGTAATATTGGTGAATGAGAATGATTCAGCCCTCGGGGCCATGGAAAAAATGGAGGCGCACAGGAAAGGCTTGCTCCACAGGGCCTTCAGCGTCTTTATTTTTAACAGCAAAGGGGAGATGCTGCTCCAGCGCAGGGCATTAAATAAATACCACAGCGGTGGACTATGGACAAACAGTTGCTGCAGCCATCCCCAACCCGGCGAGGAAACACAGGATGCGGCAATAAGAAGGTTGCAGGAAGAAATGGGATTTGTTACGCCACTGGAAAAGATATTTGATTTTGTTTACCGGGCAGAGTTCGGGAATGGTCTGACAGAGCATGAATTTGATCATGTATTTGCAGGTGAATATGAAGGCGCCATCAGTTTTGATCCCCATGAAGTAATGGATTATTGTTACAAAAGCCTGGAAGAGGTACGTACAGACCTTAAAGAACAACCACAAAAATTCACTACATGGTTTCACCTTGCATTTCCGAAAATTGAGGAATGGTGGAGCCATCGGTATAAAAGTATAGCAGCCTGAACAGCATAATCAATGACCGTTGTTTATTATATATTGGTATTACTGGCCACATTTATGATCATGGAAGGCGTTACCTGGCTGACGCATAAGTATGTCATGCATGGTTTTCTCTGGTATTTACACAAGGACCATCACCAGGTGGAGCCCGGTTTTTTTGAAAAGAATGATGCCTTCTTTATCATATTCGCTGTGCCCAGTATGCTGCTGATCGCTTTCGGCACCTATGATCATGTGTGGTGGATGCAAGCCATCGGGTTTGGCATTATGGCCTATGGCTTTGCTTATTTCCTGGTCCATGATGTGATCATTCATCAGCGATTCAAATGGTTTACACGCAGCAATAATACATATGTGCGGGCCATACGATGGGCACATAAGATGCATCACCGGCATCTTGACCGTCATGAGGGGGAAAGTTTTGGTATGCTGTACGTTGCTAAACGATACTGGGATAAGATCCGCCGGGATAAAAAACTGATGGCGGGTAATAAGAAAGTAGAATATGCACCGGAAGCGACATAGTTTTCCCGCCTGTATCTTTAGCCTTTAATAAATCCCCTCTGCTCAAATCAACATCATACGATTTTATTATTTGTGGTGCCGGCTGTGCTGGTCTTAGCCTGCTGGTACGAATGCTCCGCAGCGGAAAATTCAGCGACAAAAGAATATTGCTGCTTGACAAAGAAGCAAAGACAAAGAATGACCGTACCTGGTGTTTCTGGGAAAAGGAAAATGGTTTCTTCGAGGAGATCGTTTATAAAAAATGGGATAGTATATCTTTTTTTAGCGATGATTTCTCCTCTTCCCTCGATATCTCCCCTTACCAGTACAAGATGATAAGAGGCGCTGATTTTTATCGCTATTGTTTTGATGAGATACACAAGCACACTAACGTAGAGCTTGTATATGGAGAGGTAAACGGCTGGGAATATGAAAAGGAAACCCTCATCCTGCGGATAGATGGTAAAGAATCAAGGTTGTTTGATACCGGCACAAAAATTTTTAACTCCATCTATAAACCCGGTGAGCCGGACCGTAGGACCATCAGGTTGCTCCAGCATTTTAAAGGCTGGGTGATTGAAACGCCAAAACCTGTTTTCGATCCAGCTAAGGCGACAATGATGGACTTCAGAGTTCACCAGGAGCACGGAACTACATTTGCTTATGTATTGCCATTTAATGAAACGACTGCTTTAGTAGAATATACTTTGTTTACCAAACAGGTATTGCCAGCCACACAATATGATGCTGAATTAAATAATTACATCAATTCTTTTTTACGGATAAATGACTATACGGTGAAGGAAGAGGAGTTTGGCGTAATACCAATGACCAATGAGCGATTCAACTTTGACCATAATGGCTGGCAGATCGGTACAGCCGGGGGACAGACCAAGGCTTCCAGCGGCTACACCTTCCAGTTCATTCAAAAACAGTCGGAGAAAATAGTTGAGTACCTGGTTGCCGGCAGATCATTAAATGAACTTCCCGGTACAGCCAGGCGATTTCGTTTTTATGATAATACACTTCTGCACATTCTTTATTATAACAAACTTCCCGGGAAAAAGATTTTTACTGATCTTTTTAAAAAGAACAAACCTCAGCAGGTACTGAGGTTTCTCGATAATGAAAGTTCTGTTATGGATGAATTAAAGATCATTTCTTCTCTCCCCGCTATTCCTTTTCTTAAAGCGGCACTTCGTCAATTGTAAATTTTCTACCCCCCCTTTAGGGGATGGGGGTATTATTGATCCGGGTCTAATTGCATGAACTCCCTCTTCACTGCCTTCAGCATACTGAAAAGCTGGGCCACCTGTATCAGCAATAATATGGAAAGCGCCAGCATCACATACCAGGGAAGATGGATGTATTTTGCCGGCGGGGCATCTTCAAATTTCAGGTTATACCAGCCCGTAAGCGATGAACCAAAGGCCATGCCTACGAGCAAAAATGAAATAAGTGAATACACCACTTTCATGAACATGATGCGCATGGTGGAATAACCTACCTTAAAGTTCTCAAGAATAGCAGCAGGGATGATCAGTACCAGGGCTATCCAACTCCAGTTGTTGCGAAACCAGTTATCGCTGAGCACCAGGTTGAGCAGGAGCACTAAAACAATAGAAAGCAGCCCCCAGGGAAATAATAGAAATGTTGAAGGTTTGGTGGATGTAGCCATGGCAATTTTTTTAGAAAAGGAAATTAAATATTTTTAAGAAGAAGTCTGAAGAAAAATACCCCCAGCGGGAGTCCGTACGAACTTATAAGTGGAAGAGATGACGAGAATAACCAGATTTCCTTTTGTTATTGGTTGGCAAGACTAAGAAGAACCGGGGTTTGACTGTTCATAAATTAAGAGAAAAACCCCCAGACCAAACTAAATAAACCTGCTCCTGTTATAATAAGCACAGAGGCGTATTTTGATCTGTATTTGATCAGGATAGCCAGGCATAACAGGAAAATTATTATTGCCGGTAAAGTAGTGACAGCAGATGCAAGAAGCTGAACAGCAGTTACAGCAACCAGGCCCACGACTCCGGCTGTTATTCCGTCCAGGAAATTATGCAAGGCAGTATTCGCAATCAACTTTTCCATTACTGAATGACCGATGAGTGTAAAAGCAAAAGCTGGTAAAAATATACCTATGGTGATAAGAATAGCTCCCCACCATCCGGCTCCAAAATATCCAACGAAAGTGGAAAAGATAATTAATGGAGCAGGTAAAACCCCTGATATTGCAATACCATCCAGGAACTGATCCTGTGTCATCCATTTATTTTTTATTACTGCATCTTCCTGTATAAAAGGAATGGCTGTATAAGCCCCTCCAAACGTTAACAATCCCGCTTTCAACCCCGATACAAATACAGATACGGGCTCAGGATCTTTCTTTGATAATTGTACATCATGTTTTGTATGATTTCGTTGAAAGTTAAATCCATTTTCATAAACAGTAAAACTGATCAAAGAAAGCAAGACCAGTGCAAGGCTAATAACTACCCATATATTTTTCTTTCGCAAAAATGAATAACCGGCTCCGGCGATCCCTAATACAATAAGAAAATGAACGCCGGTTAAAAAAGCGATAGCACTAAGCAGTGCGATGGTCAGTAATTTCTTATTTATCACGGCATGTTTACCAATCCTGTAAACAGCAAATACGATCAATGCAACTACAGCAACCTGTATGCCTGCAAATATTGCAAGTATGGTGGGAGACCTGAGTCCGAATTTTACATACAACCAGGTAAATAAAAGAATTAATAAAAATCCCGGCAACATAAAACCAAGTCCGGCTAAGAACCCGCCCCACCTTCCCGCGGCTCTCATCCCGAAATAAACACAAAGCTCATGCGCCTCAGGCCCGGGCAATACCTGGTATACGGCGAGTGCCCGGTTGAACTGGTCTTTGGAGATCCAGTTCTCTTCTTCCACCAATTCTTTTTTGATCATGGCTATCTGGGCAACAGGGCCTCCCCATGCCAGGCAACCAAACCGAAGGAATCTTAAAAATATCTGTAAAGGGGTTTGCTTCATCTTCAGCAAAATGAATTGCTAATTTGTATAGTTCCGGGTTATTCAGAAAGCCATCCAAATGTACCGTCTTTCAAATAAAAAACATTTGCGAAGCCCATTCCCGCTATGGCATCAGCCGCATTTTGTGAACGTTCCAGTCCTTTATTGCAAATACAGACGATAGTATCACTTGCGGTGAGTTTTGTACTATTTCCATCAATTGTTTCTGCCGGTATATTCACTGCTCCGGGTATATGCATTTTTTCATATTCTTCAGGAGTACGTATGTCAATAAGTTTTACAGATTTGTTTTGTTGCTGCAATTCCCCGATCTGTTGTTTGGTAATTGGTTGTTGCATGTGCTTATATGGTATTAAGTTTAAAAATGGTGCATTAAATCTTCCCGGTTAAACAGCATTCCAGTTATGCCGTTCCCGCTGTACATATTTAGCCCAACTATACAGCGCATCATAAATTTTCATTCCGGCCGCCAGCATTTGATGATCATCTTTGTAATTATAAGAAAGGCCCGCCGAGATAGCCCACAAGCCAGCGGATTGATCCGCCAAATCAAACCGGTCGGTATCGGCTCCCCGTACAATAAGTGCCAGTTGATCTAAAGCAGGATCATTTAATTTGTGTTTTTTGATAATAAAATCAAACGTACATTCTTCGCCATAGTGAGTATACTCTGCGCCGGGAATATCATAAGGAACAGCATTTAATTCTTTCGCCTTCTTAAATACCTGCTCTTTTGGAACGTATAGGAACTCGGCATCCTTGTCCACAAAATTTTTGATTAGCCACGGACAGGCTATCCTGTCAATTTTAGGGCTTTCTCTTGTTATCCATTTCATTTTTTGGTTTTTACTTGAAATGAGCCCATAACAGCAAAGCCTTAATATCCCTTTCGTTTTTTTTTTAGTAAAGCGATACCGGATTCCTGCATGGAAAAATCTATTTTATTACCTATGTTGCCGGAAATAGCTTTTTCATAGACTATCGCAGCCGCAGCTACATCCTGCAAAGCCATTCCTGTACTATCAAAAATGATGATCTCTTCTCCCGATTCCCGCCCCGGTTTTGTACCGGCAACGATCTCACCAAGTTCTGCATGAGCAGTAATACATTTATCCTGCGATGCCTGCGAACGATGCTGGAATTCCCCGATCTTTTTACTTTGCTCCAGTAAATCAACAACTACTTTGCCTGTCGCCAGTATTTCCGGGTAGAGTTCCTGTTTGCCTTCGCTATCAGCTCCTACGGCTGCAATAAATGTTCCCGGTCTTATATCTTCGGGGCGCAGGAATGGTTTCCTGGACGGAGTACAGGTAACACAAATATCACTTCGTTTTGCTGCCTTACCAGGATCATCAACAACTGTCACCGGTATTTTTAATTCCCTGGAAAGTTTTTTTGCAAATAATTCAGCCTGTTGTTTATTAATATCGAAAGCATAAATAGTCTCTAAGCGGCGTACTTCCATAAGCGATCTCAGCGATACTTCCCCCTGGTTGCCGCAACCACAGATTGTTACGATTTTTGAATCTTCCCGTGAAAGATATTTAGCAGCGACGGCTGTAGCAGCTCCTGTCCTTAAGATGGTGATCTCAATGGAATCCATCAGCGCAAGCAATCTTCCATTTTCGGCATCGAAAACACTAACGATTCCCTGGATAGTGGGCAATCTGTTTGTTTTGCTGTTACCGGGAAAATTGGCATTTGTTTTTGCAACAAAATAATTTCTGCCCAGGTTCAGGATTCCTGCTTTTATGTGAAACCCTCCCTGCGTCGCATGGATACCTAATATTCCCGGCGCAGAAGCTTTGCCGCAGGCATATAAATTAAATGCCTGTTCAACGGCTGAAATACATTCTCCGATTGTCAGTAATCGGGCTACATCATGTCGCTGGAGCAGCAAAGTTTCTGTTGATTCCATGCAGTAATTTCAATGCAATACTACCGGATCAGGGAAGGGGGAAATAGAACAGAAATGAACCTTTTGTACAAGGATTACTTTTGTGATAATTTTTTACGGTAAATCGAAGGATTCTGGCCGGTATTCTTTTTGAAGATCCGTGTAAAATGACTTTGATCAGAAAAACCGGTCAGGTAAGCAATATCAGTAAGCGAATAGGATTTGTTTTGCATGAGCTCAATTGCTTTTTCTATTCTTTGTTTACGGATATAATCTCCAAAGGATAAATCCTCGAAGTATTTAGAAAACTCCCGGGATAGATAGGACGGGCTGATGGCGAGCCCTTTGGAAATTTCTTTCAGGCTTAAGTTGGTGTCAATATGATCCTGTATAATATCTTTCAGTTCCCGGGCCCAGCCTGGTATTTTCTTTCCTTTCAGGTGCGTGTTGAAAACGTTGACGAGAAGATATTCGAAAGGTTGTTGTGTATGGGATTCCTTCTGTAAATATTTTGCCCAGCTGTATAAGGCGTCATATAACAGCATTCCCTTTTCCAATAGTTCCTGGTCATCTTTGAAATTGTGCGCCAGTCCTGCCGAGATGGCCCATAAGCCTGGTGCCTGAAAAGCAAGATCGTGCCGATCCGTGTCTGCACCCCTTACAATTACCGCCATTGTTTGAACAGCAGCATCCTTTATTTTATATTCTTTGATCAATGCATCGAAGGTGCACAGGTTACCGTGATGCGAAAATTTTACATCCGGTATATCAAACGGGATAGCTTTTAGTTTTTTTGATTTTGGTATTACTTCTTTATACGGAACATAAATAAACGCAGCATCCTTATCAATGAAATTTCTGATAAGCCAGGGACAGGCGATGCGGTCAATCTTGGGTCGTTCACGGGTGATCCATTTCATAGATATTTTGGAATAAAGTTACCGGAACCTTGGCTAATTTATCTTGTCTATTAGATGCGTTAACGATCGCTTAGCATAGATCGGGAAATAAAAGAAATGTCGAAGGTTTGGTGGATGTAGCCATGGCAATTTTTTTGGAAAAGGAAATTAAAGATTTTTTCTGAGAGGAGAAGATTGAAAAGTAGCCTCGACAGGAATCGAACCTGTATCTGGAGCTTCGGAAACTCTTATACTATCCATTGTACTACGAGGCCAGAACCAATTTGCTGATGCTATAATTTGCTGATTTGCTAATGAAACGGTCAGAATTTGGAAACTCCTGGCAGCACATTGGCACATCAGCATATTAGCACATTATTTAATCAATTCAGGTGCATTGGTGGCAAAGATCTTAACGGCAATAGCCAGCAATATTACGCCAAAAAATTTACGTACGGCAATCATTCCTGCTGGTCCTAATAACCGTTGAATTAAGTTGAGGGATTTCAATACAATAAATACAATAATGAGATTGAGAATGATGGCAATCAACACCGTTGTCTCCGTATAATTGGCCTTCAGCGACATAATAGTAGTAAGGGTTCCCGAACCGGCAATCAGCGGAAAAGCGATCGGCACCATCGTACTTGCCTTCGCATCTTTCTCGCTTTTGAATAATTCCAGGCCCAATACCATTTCCAATCCTAATATGAAAATTACAATCGACCCACCCACCGCGAAGGATTTAATATCGAGACCCAAAATGCCAAGAAATTTTTCTCCCACATAAAGAAATAGAATCATTAAGGCTCCGGAGATCAGCGATGCTTTTACTTCATTGATACCGCCCATTTTATTTTTTAGTGAAATCAAAATGGGTATTGAACCAACAATATCAATCACCGCGAATAATGTGAAGCTTACAGTAAGTAGTTCGTTGAGGTTGATGGACATTCAGGACTATTTTTGTAAAGGTAATCATCTACCTTTCGTTCATCTTCATTTTTAATTCGAGTAGACAGGATCGGCATAAACAATCGTTGTATTTTTCTTCTATGAAAGTCTTTTCTTCAGGAGTGAAACTGATGCCGTTGCACTGGCAATCACTAATATTTTCTGTTTTGCATTCAAAACTTTTAT
>DATDIX010000062.1:0-2136 GCA_036520835.1 Chitinophagaceae bacterium
TGTGCACAGGGATAGTTTTCCATTTATTATTCAAAGGGGATATGTTTATCATATGTTTGGTTTGTGCAATATAGAAGGTAGCTATTATTTTCGTTTAGATTCAACTAATAAATTGATTGTGCAGTATCAGGATGGAGGACCCTGGTGATCACTGGTTGTCGTGAGTGTTCGAAACCAGTGATGGAAAATAAAAATTTAGGTTTGTTATGCTGTGACTGTGTCTCAGTATCAAACCCGAAGAGTTTGTCCGGGGTTCCCTGAATTTATTTTAACGACATAAAATAAGAGAGGAGCCTGGAAAGGCCCCTCATACCAAAACTATCTGCTATTTGAGAAAAATTTATCTTACTGGTTTGTTTAAAAATCAATTGTCTAATTAATCCCTTGTAAATGCTTTTTCCTGTAAGGCATTATCAAGATATCTTTTCAGATCTTCTTTGGACCCGGGGCGGGGGCACCGCACTTCAATCCATTTACCGTCTTTACCAACCAGTAAAAATCTTGGAATGCCGGTGATCTCATATTTTTTGGCAAAGGACTTGCCCGTATCATCAAACAATTGAATGCCGTGTAAACCTTCTTTCTTCATTGCATTCAACCATTTCTGGCGATCCTGTTTGCGGTCAATGGATATGCCGATGAAAACCATATCACTATTGTTCTTGTATTCTTCCTCGATCTCTTTCAGATAAGGGAATTGTTCCCTGCAGGGGCCGCACCAGGTGGCCCACACGTCTATCAATACTACTTTGCCTTTGAAATCTTTCATCGAGATCATGCGGCCACTTGAATCCGGTAAGGAAAAATTATAGGCAGATTTGCCCACATAAGCCGTGTCGCTGCTGAACTGGTTATAGACAGACAGGTATTTCTTTTTTACAGAAGCAGGCTTTGCATATTCTTTATGAGGCTCAAATGTGGCCCTGAATTCTGTCAGGTTATTGACTTCTATCTCCGATAGCTGGTCTTTCAGGAAGTAAGAAATCAGGGTGTCATTGCCAATGGTGCTGATCATTAACCCAAGTTTACCGGCCTGAGTCAATGTTTTTTTCTGGTCTTCGGGCAATGAAGCTACAACGAGCTTAGTATAAAGATTCATGTATTGCCTTGCCTCCCCGATATTCAATAGGGAGGCACTCTCAAATTTACCCGGCTGAATAAAGCGCCTGTAAAAGTCCGGAACCATATTAAAGTCCCTGGGTGTTGGCATGAAACCTTTCCCTTTCTTTACAGAAGCCCTGAGCAAAAATAATATTGGGGCCAATTCTTTATCGACATCAATTGCCGCCTTAAATAGTTTTTCGAACCTGGATCCTGCCCGGTTGAATTGATCCCTGAACCCAAGCATGGAGGATTCCAACCCTTCATAGGTGCCCGGGTAACCGGCTAAATCCAGGGAATCTGTCTGAATAGCAACAGTATTATACCCGTAATTTGTAATGGGGCGGATCAATTGTTGCCATTTTTGAACAAGCTGATTCTCTTCTGAACCATTGATGACTTCATATAACCCGGACCTGCCATCAATAGCCAGTTCCAGTTTATCAGCCGGTTTCAGGTAAACACGCAATTTCCAGCGGGGAGAAAAGAGATAATAAAATCCTTCCTCTTTTACTATGCATGGCAACAAAAAAGGTTTTTCTTTTGCAACGCTAATACTATTTACTGTTTCGTAACCGCCATCGGCAACTCTCTGGATGGTAATGGTGTTCCCTGATTTCCAATTAACAAATTTGCCGCTGACAAATGCAATGGAAGATTTTTTTGCAGCAGTTTTTAATTCCCATCCTGTTTTTTTTGCAGCATCAAATTTTGAGAGAGTAATTTTTAATGAATAGTCCTGGCCTGGTTTCAGTGTTAATGGAAGGGTATAATATTTGTCTGCCTCCAATCTCATGTGCCCCTGTTTCAGGGTTTTCACCTGGAAATTATAATTGATTGTCGTATCAGCAGGTAAAACAAAAACAAATTCCGGGTTGGATGGGCTGATCGTGTACTCACCCAGTTTTTGGATCTTGTTGTTTACAGTTTTAATAAGTACCAGTTCGGCATTTATTTTCTCGGTAAACACACCGCTCAGGGTTACAGGTTCTTGCTGGGCTATGGCTGCGTTGAAAATAACCAGGCCGGCAATAC
>DATDIX010000063.1:0-18968 GCA_036520835.1 Chitinophagaceae bacterium
CTCAAGAGGAATGACTTCAGTAGGTGCAATATTTCCAAGATTTACGTTACAGCCAAGCAATTCGATGAAATAAAGTTGCTGTGCCTTTTGGGGCGCTTCCCAGATGATTTTCTCACCGGGTATCTGGGTGAGAATTTCCTGTACCAAGCCTTCCCGTACTTCTCCAGACCCACGGTAAATACCTACATTGCCCGCTTCCCTCGCTTCGGCGATCACATAAGTTGATCCGGCGCTAAGTTCAGCCCTCATTAACTCTATCCATTTATAAGGGGGAATGATGTGTGCGGCATCTTTACTACCCACCTCACTAAGGACTGTTCCATGTTTTGTCAGTTTTTCAATGTAGCCGCATTTTTCAGCATGAGGTATGGTAATAGAGCCATCGCTTACTTCCATGTAACTGATACCATAGTTCTTGCACACTCTTATATAATCGTCAAACTGGTTACGTATCAGGAATGCTTCAAACAAGGTTCCGCCAAAATAAATCGGGATATTGTAGGACCGGTACACTTCGAGTTTTTGCTCCAGGTTAGGAGTTACAAACGAGGTACCAAAGCCAAGTTTTATAATGTCAACATGAGGATGGGAAACACTCAGGAAATTTTCTGCCTCATTCACACTTAAACCCTTATCCATTACCATCGTGATCCCTGAAGTACGGGGCCTGAGAAGGCGGTCAGGGATCTGGGAGAGATTAAAATTCATGCTGCTAAAAAAGTTTGATTCCGGAAATGATAAGCTGCCGGGCAAGCCGGTAAGCGGTCTATGCAAACCGCCGCAAAAATAGGGAAGAATAAGGTGTAATCTGTAATGATCTTAATCAACAGGGGTTTTCCCTCAGATAGATTTATTGCGCTTGAATTTTGCCACCACATCTACTACCTGCTGGTTTTGCAGGCCAGAAGGGTTCAATTCTATGAATTTCTTTAATAATTTCGGCGATTTGCTCATTGCTTTTTCCAATTGCAGCATAGCTTCCTTGTTCTTTCCTGCTGCCAGTAATATAGCTGCTTTATAAAAAATAAATAATGGCTTTTCATTAGTGACCCTCAAAGCGGCATCTGCCTGTTCCAATGCTTCATCGGTTAACTTAGCCTTGTATAAACACCTTATCAAAGCCTCCCAACCGGATACGTTGCGGGGGCGTATACGAACTGCATTGGAAAAATACTGCACTGCATCTTTATACAATTCCAGTTTTAGCTTACACTCGCCCATCAGCAGGTTATACTCAGGTTGCAGCCTGTGTATCTTCAGCGCATGATCCAGTTGTTTCATACAACTCTCCCATTGCCCCTCGTTATAATAAGTAGTGGCTATCTTATAAAATAATTTACTGTCTTCCTGGTTCAGGTGTGTGGCTTTCCGGTAATAGAACCTTGCCTGCGCATGATTTTTGAGTTTATCATAACAGTGGCCGATAGCTTCATAGATCACATCCTCAGGCTTTGACAACTCGGTCACTTTTTCCAGGGCTTCTATTGCCTCCTTATATTTTCTAAGCCGGATGTAAGCATCGCCCATATTGCGGTAAGCATAATCAAACTTTTCCTCTATTGCAATAGCATACTGGTATGCATCAATTGCTTTCTCATAAAGTTTCAATCCCTGGTAAGAAGCGGCCAGGTTGAACCAAGCCAGTTCATTATAAGGAAAATCATCAATGATCTGCAGATGCAATCTTATTCCTTCTTCATTACGACCGGTGAAGTCTGTCCAGAAACAAATTTTATAGAGTGCCTCCTCATTATTAGGGTCTTGTTCAAGGATCATTTTCAGGCAGTCGAATACTTTATCAAACTCTTCATAATCATCATACACATCCGCTAACTCAAAAAGCAATTCCAGCTTTTCCTCTCCTTCAAACAAACTAAGGGCCTCTTCCAGCAGGGTTACCGCTTTTTCCTGCTGATCCAATGCCAGGTAAGCATCCGTTTTCAGGATATAAAGATTGATATCACTGCTATCGAACAAGGTAGCTTGTTCCAGTATTTCCAATGCCTTACTGTATTGACGGTTGGATAACAGAACATCAGCTTTTTTTATCAGGAGGGTGGAAGAAAAGGGAAAATGTTCGATAGCAATCTCGGCCGCTTCAAGGGCTTTGACCATGTCCTCGCTTTCTTCAAAATGATTGATTATTTTCTCAAAGGCTTCTTCTTCTATAAAAGAGTGGCTCCGGCCCTGCTTTAAATTTTCATACTGCTTCAGTAGCTCCCGGATCTGATCCTGGTCTGGATGGTAGGGGTTTTCTTTCATGAATTTGGGTAAGTTTTAGTAAGTTACAGAGTAAAGGACAAAAAAAGAACTATCTGACTCCCAATTTCCAATCACTATTGTAATCAACAAGTTAGCCGAAAAATAATAGAACCACCGACTGTTAGTTTTCCCCAGATGTGCAAAATAGGTGGATTTTTTTCTGGATTCATGTAACAATTTAGCTGCCGGGGCGTTAAATAAGTACTAAAATTCCGGATAGACGGTTTGATTATATCCCATATTTCTTATTACATTTGCTGTGCAATTGAACACTAACGCTACGATATTAAAAGTGACTTTAAGAAAGTCAGTCATCATCCTGGTATTGGCCGGAATGACTTTTGGCGCTTTTGCAACTTTGGGTGATGGTAAATCAAACCATACGAAACCGGCAAAAAAATCACTTCTTTCAACAAAGTCTTCTTTAAAGCCCGGTGCTTTTACTTTACGTTCCGGTTATAATTTCCGCGGTAGCCAGGTTATCAACACAGAGAACAGCAGTTATATCAATTTGAATACAACTGTCACTTACCAGAATGGTCATACTTCTTACATTGTACCATTGAAGAAGAAAGTGATCTTAAATAATAAGATCGTTTTCAATCCTAATGCTTCTTCCCGCCGTTAATTACTGGGTGTTCCTAAACTTTCCTCGTATGTCATTACTCTGTAACCTGATTTAGGTGTATCGAATTTTGCAGCAGGAACAAGATTGAGATTGATGCTGGATACAGTATAGGTTACTTTTAGCTTTCCAATAGTTGCTTCATATTGCATGGCCAAACCGGGCAGGTTCTTGTTGATGTATTGAAAATCCTTGTTGACCGGGATCAGGTCTTTGGTAAAATAAACAGTAAAAGTACTCCCGTCCGTAAGTTTTCCTATCGCTTTCTGGCATGTATATCCTGCAATGGTCTTGGTCTCATTTTCATAAGTAAATGTTGTGCCTTCATACTTCTTATTTGAGGCTTTCCAGTTCTCAGGTGTCATCGTGATCATGTATTTCTGCTCACCATAATCTTTTAATACGGTTACATTGCCTGTTTTGCCATCTATAATGGTTGATTGTGTTCCCAGGGAACTGACCATTTCCGAACGACTGGAATTTCCTTTCAGGTATATTACGCTGGTAGCTCCGTCCAGCAGATCGGCAGCCTGCGGTGTGGTATTAGTGGTATTTATCACTATATCATAGGTAATAGTAGCTTCTGTTAGTTTCTTCTGGCCAGCTGCGTGGAAAGAAGAAAACAATATCCCGGCCGCCACTACTATTTTACTGATCTTTTTCATTTGTGGGTATATATATGATTGTTAGTAATACAAAGACGTGCCAAATTAGCCAATAAGTTGCGTAACAAAAAAATCCGTCATGCGTGGGGGCCGGACGGATATTCCTTGTGAGTATTTTAACTAAATCATCTTTTACCTTTTTGTTGCATTTCCTTCATCTTTTTCTGCTGCTCCTGCATTTGCTCCATCTTTTCCTGCCATTTTGATTTTGTCTTTGGCTTTTTCCGGTTCTCTTCGATCTTCGCCAATATCTTATTATGATCAATAATGTAGTTCTGAATGACAAACTGGAGGATCAGGGTAATGATATTGGATACGGTATAATACCAGGTCAATGCCGAAGGAAGATTATTAAAGAAGAACAAAAGGAATACCGGGAAAATGTATGGCATGTACTTTAATACCGGGTTACTTTGATCCGGCGTCATGCTCATACTGTATACAGAGATCAGGAAACTGGTGACTACAGCCGTAATATTAAAAAGACTGAGATGGCTGCCGAGTAAAGGAATATTAATGCCGAATTTGATCGGGGCATCAAAAGCCGATAGATCACCCGACCAGAGAAAATCAGCTCCCCGTAACCCCGGCTCCGCATTAAAAAAGCTGAACAGGGCGAAGAATATAGGTATCTGCAGCAACGCGGGAATACATCCTCCCAACGGGTTTACACCGGCCTCACGGAATAATTTCATTTGCTCCATACTCATCGCCTGCTGATCGCCGCCATGCTTCTCTTTCAATAAAGCGATCTCCGGACGTAGCGCCTTCATTTTAGCGCCGCTTAAATAACTTTTATAGGTAAGCGGGGAGATCAATAACCGGATAAAAAGGGTCAGCAGGGCAATGACCAACCCGTAATTCACTACAAATCCTTTTATAAAATTCCAGACAGGTAATATCACAAACTTATTCAACGGCCTTACAAAAGCATAGATCCCCTGTCCAAGGTTGATCAGTTTAGATAACTTCAGGTCATACTGTTTCAGAATATTATGATCAGCCGGGCCATAAAACAGGCTGAATTCGGCAGTAGCTTTTGAATCAACAGGCACCTGGTAACGCATATTGGTAGTAGCCTGTACCAGTGTTTTTGTGTCATCAGCAGGAACTGTCCATTCCATCGCACCTAAAGAAAAATTGTTTTTCGCTATAAAGAAACTATTAAAGAAACGCTGCCTGATGCCAACCCAGTTTACAGGCTCAGTAAAGTTTACACTGCTGCGTTTACCAATAGTATGATAATCGAATTCACCACCCTCTACATATCCAACCTGTGTATTTTGTTTTTCGTAAGATATATCAGTTTCCTGCTGTGCGGCCGCATATCGCCAGCTCAGGGGCAGGTTAAGTTTTGTTTTTGAGTCATCTCTTGATAATAATTTATCCGCCCCATTCAGCTGTACATTAAAATCAATCATGTACTGGCCGGGCTTCACTACAAACTGGTGTGTGATCGATGCAGCAGATAAACTGTCAGGTGATGCCAGCACAAATGTAACGGTGCTGCTCCCATCAGCATTTTTGGCAACTACTCCGGGCCGGAAGTACAGGTCACTGGTATTTGCCGTTTTCTCACTCCTGTTATCACCGGTATTGATGATATAACCGATGTTGTCAAACCCGGAAGCAGCCAGTTTTACAAAACCACTGTCCATGTTTTTGAATTTCTTCAACTCAACCTGTTTGGGTTGCCCGCCCTTATTAGTGAAGGTTATTACAAAGAGGTCAGTCTCCACCGTATCCAATTTCTCTGTTCCGTTTACCGCACCCTGGAAACCACCGGCATCGATACTATCATTAACAGCTCTAATAGAATCAGCTTTCAATGAATCGACCTTTACAAGAGTGGGATCGGGCTTTGGCTTTTGAGCATTGTCTATGGAATCCAGCCGGGCCTGCTCTTTCCTATATAGGGACTGTTCTTTATTTGTGTAGTAGAAATAGCCAAAAAAAAGCAAAGCCAGCACTGCAAATCCAATGACGGTATTCCGGTCAAACTTCATGAGAGGTAAAAATTTAAAGACCGCAAAGATAGGGGATTGAGACGGAGTCGGGAGTCTTGAGTCAGGAGTTGGGAGCCAAAACGTAGGAGTTAAAAGCCATCGTTCAGCGTTTTACCCGCTCCGAACTTACGGCTACCGACTCTGAACCGATCAAATCATTTCACTCTGCAACAGCGGGTTCTTGACTTCCGCCTTTTTATCAGCATACTCCTTTGCCGCTTTGATAAAATGTACAAAGATCGGTTGTGGATTTTCAACTGTACTTTTTAATTCCGGGTGGTACTGGACTCCTATAAAAAAAGGATGTTTAGGCAATTCAATGATCTCCACCAGTCCGGTGCCCGGGTTTTTCCCGCTGGCTACCATTCCGGCATTCTCAAACTGTTCAAGGTATTTATTGTTGAACTCCCAGCGATGACGGTGCCGTTCACTGATAGGCGAATTGCCGTATATCTTAGAGGCCAGAGAATCGGGCTTTAATTCGCAGGAATAAGCTCCCAGCCGCATCGTACCTCCTTTGGCAGTGATCTTCTTTTGCTCTTCCATCAGGTCTATGACAGGTTCCTTTGTATCAGGGTCCATTTCGGTGGAATGCGCCTCTTTGAGGCCCAAAACATTCCTGGCAAATTCAATAGCTGCCATTTGCATACCCAGGCAAATACCAAAAAATGGCAAGCCATTTTCCCTCGCATATTTTACCGCCACGATCTTTCCTTCGACTCCGCGGTGCCCGAAACCCGGTGCCACCAATAAACCATCCAGGCCGGCTAATTTATCAGAAACATTATCCTGGGTAATAAATTCGCTGTGTACATTCATTACCTGCACCTGGCATTCATTCATAGCGCCGGCATGTATAAATGATTCCAGGATGGATTTGTAAGCATCCTGTAGTTCCAGGTATTTACCAATTAACCCGATCGTTACTCTGCTCTTGGGATATTTCAGCTTATCCAAAAACTCTTTCCATTTCGCCAGGTCCGGCTCATTATAATTAATGATATTGAGCTTTTTCATGCAAATGATATCCAGCTTTTCACGCATCATCAGCAAAGGCACTTCATAGATGGTCGGTGCATCTGCCGCTTCTATCACCGCTTCCTGTTTTACATTACAGAACAAAGCGATCTTACGGCGCAGTTCAGGGAATAAGGGTTTTTCAGTTCTGCATACAAGGATATCCGGGTGCACTCCCTCCTGGCTTAGCATTTTTACACTATGCTGGGTAGGTTTTGTTTTAAGCTCTTTGGCCGCTTTCAGATAAGGAATTAATGTAAGATGAATGACCAGTGAATCCTCATCAGGCAGTTCCCACTGCAATTGACGAACAGCTTCCACAAAAGGTAAACTCTCAATATCACCAACTGTACCGCCGATCTCAGTAATGACAATATCGTATTTACCATCCTGCCCGAGCTGCAGCATCCTTCTTTTGATCTCATCAGTAATATGCGGCACTACCTGTACCGTTTTACCCAGATAGGCGCCTTCTCTTTCTTTACTGATAACAGTTTGATAGATGCGCCCGGTCGTTACATTATTCGCCTGTGAAGTATAAATGTTGAGGAAACGTTCGTAATGCCCCAGGTCAAGATCGGTTTCTGCGCCATCTTCTGTCACATAGCACTCACCATGTTCATAGGGATTAAGGGTACCGGGGTCAACATTAATATAAGGATCGAACTTTTGAATTGTTACTTTCAATCCCCTTGCCTGCAACAGCTTTGCCAGTGATGCTGCCACGATGCCCTTGCCCAAAGAAGAAGTAACGCCACCGGTAACGAAGATGTACTTTGCCATATATGGTCAATTTTATAAAATCATGCACCCTTAAAAAACACAGAACCGGCAATACAATACTATTGCTACGCTAAATGCTTTTTAGACTGCAATCAATAAACTCAATGAAATTTTTGAAACCCCACCCCTAATTTGACCAGCGGATACTTCAATGTGCTCAGGATAAGTTCAGAAGAAATTCCGGGAGGTCATGCAAAGCTAAAAGAATTTTCCCGCCTGCAGAAAAATGATTTGATGCTTGTGGGAAAAAAGAGGATATTAATTCTTTATAAAAGGTATAAAGATCATTGTTTTCTTCCATGATTACTAAGGAGTATCCGCCCGGTGGCAGATAGCCTGCCCAACTCCGGGCCGTGCCACGGCAATAGTGAACTGGCTTCAGTATATTTACCGGAATAACCACAACGAATGAAAAAACTAGTATTTATTGTTACGGCATTTTTGCTGACGATGAGCTCTTTTGGCCAAAAAACCTATATCTGGTGCGGCACTTTGATCGATGGTATTTCAGACGAAGCCAAAAAGAACATGACAATTATTATTGAAAAAGACAAGATCGCGGGTATTGAAAACGGTTTTTCCAAACCCGGCACTGGTGACAAAACTATTGACCTGAAAACAAAGACCGTTACTCCCGGCTGGATAGATATGCATGTACATGTGGAAAGCGAAACCAAAAAGGGAAATGTAGCAGATAAATTCATTCTAAATCCTACTGATGTTGCTTTTGAATCTATTAAATACATGAACGTGACACTGATGGCAGGTTTCACCACCGTACGTGACTTGGGTGGCAGCGGTGTAAATGTTTCTTTGCGCAATGCCATCAACAAAGGCTTAGTGAATGGCCCAAGAATATATACTGCAGGAAAATCTATTGCTACCACCGGGGGTCACGCTGATCCTACCAATGGCTATCGCAAAGACCTGATGGGCGACCCGGGGCCAAAGGAAGGAGTGATCAATGGACCGGACGAAGCTTACCATGCAGTAAGGCAACGTTATAAAGACGGCTCTGACCTAATAAAGATAACAGCTACCGGCGGCGTACTCAGCCAGGCAAAAGATGGAGCCAATGCACAATTCACCGAAGAAGAGGTCAAGGCTATCGTTGAAGCGGCTAAAGATTACGGTTTCAAAGTGGCTGCGCATGCACATGGGGCGGAAGGAATAAAAAGAGCTATCCGTGGTGGCGTCAGTTCCATCGAACATGGAACATTTATGGACGATGAAGGCATGAAACTGATGAAAGAATACGGGACATGGTATGTACCTACGATCACTGCCGGCAAATCAGTAGGTGACAGCGCTAAGATACCCGGCTACTATACAGATATCGTTACCCCAAAAGCATTGGCTACCGGTCCCCAGATACAAAAGACCTTTGCCAAAGCATATAAAGAAGGGGTAAAGATCGCCTTCGGCACCGATGCCGGCGTATATAAACATGGACTGAACTGGCTGGAATTTACTTATATGATCGAAGCGGGCATGAAACCAATGGATGCCATTAAATCAGCTACGGTCAATGCCGCTGAATTATTAGGTGAAAAAGATAAGCTCGGCAGTATTGAAGTAAACAAGCTTGCTGATATTATTGCTGTTGATGGCGACCCGCTAACAGATCCAAAAGTTTTTGGGAAGGTGGTGTTTGTGATGAAGGGAGGAGTTGTGCATAAACAGTAATATTTTATATACACCGATATATTACTGCTGCAGCAATATCAAAACAAAGAAAGTTTATTAGTCGAAATATTCACTAATCTCTTTGCACCTTCTTATAAACTGATCACAATGGGAAAATTAAATCTCATTTCACTTTAAAATGATAAACACCCGAACCAGTCATCACCACTACATACCCTTTTTCTCTGCCGGTGATTTTAATACCTGTCACCGTTGCTAATGCATTACCGCTTTCGAGAACATCGTCTGCACTTGCCGCAGGAATATATATGGTAGCGGTTGTATTAGCAGGCACTTCTACATCCAGCTGAAATTTATTGTTCTCTATTTTCCAGTGAGAAGAAATTTTTCCATAATAGGTTTCCAGGTCAGCATTTGCCTGCGTCAGCTTTCCGCCCGGGTGTGGCTGAATAATAATTTCTTTATACCCCGGCGCTCCTTCACGCAGACCTGCTACTGTTCTGTACATCCAGTCACCAATAGCGCCATATGCATAGTGGTTGAAAGAATTCATACCCGGTGTTTGAAATGAACTATCCGGTTTTTGCCCGTCCCATCTTTCCCAGATAGTAGTGGCGCCCATCTTTACAGGGTATAACCAGGAAGGATAGGATTCCTGCAGCAACAGTTTATACGCTACGCTGTCATAACCATACCGGGTCAGCACATCACAGAGATAAGGGGTGCCAAGAAAACCTGTCGTTAAATGATTACGATATGCATTTACATTCTGCGCCAACCGCTCTGCCGCTTGTTGACGAAGCGGTTCAGGCAACATATCAAAATTCAATGCCAGTACATAAGCTGTTTGCGTACCGGACACCAGTCTTCCGTTCGACGTCATGTATTCCTTTATAAAAGCATCTTTTATTTTTTGCAACAAAGCGGAATACATAGTGACATCATCATTCTTTCCCAGCACCTTCGCTGTATTGATCAGCAGTTGCGTTGAGTGGGCATAAAAACATTGTGCAATTAAATATTTATCGGTAACAGCCGCCCTGCCATCATTATCATCGTCGGGGCGATAGAACAGCCAGTCACCAAAATGAAACCCTGTATTCCAGAGCCCGTTTTTACTTTGGGTATGCATATACTCCACCCATGCTTTCATACTGCTGTACTGGTCTCTCAGTATCTGTGTATCAGCATAGGCCATATACATATTCCAGGGGATGATAGTAGCCGCATCCGCCCATCCCGCAGAAGCACCGGAGGTTGGACCTAATACATTCGGCACGACAAACGGCACACTTCCGTTTGGTTGCTGATCGGCTGCAATATCTTTCAGCCATTTGGCAAAGAAATTATTTACGTTCCGGTTATAAGCAGCCGTTCTTGAAAAGACCTGTGCATCGCCTGTCCAGCCGAGGCGTTCATCACGCTGGGGACAATCCGTAGGTACATCCAGGAAGTTTCCATTCTGTCCCCATTGTATGTTATGCTGTAGTTGATTGATCAGTGCATGAGATGAAGAAAAATTTCCTGTCGCAGGCATAGCAGAATAAAGCGCTACAGCGGTAAAATTCTCCGGTTTTATTTCGCCGGGATAGCCTTCAATCTTTATATACCGGAAACCATAGAAAGTAAAATGCGGCTCGAAAATTTCCTCACCGCCACCTTTTAAAATGTAAGTGGCTTTTGCTTTTGCGTCCCGAAGATTGGTGATATAAAAATTTCCCTTTTTATCCAGTACTTCTGCATGTTGGATATCTATTTTATCACCCGGATTCCCCTTTGCTTTTACAATAACCCATCCTACGAGATTTTGCCCAAAATCCAATACTTTTTCACCGGCAGGAGTGGTCATTACTCTTACTGCAGGAAAAGTTTCATGTTTTTTTATGGGTTCATTACAGGTAGCGACCAAAATATCTTTCGGATGATCCGCTGTCATTACTCCACTCCAGTTCTGATCATTGTATTGCGCTGTTTTCCATCCGTCCTTTTCATTTCGTGCATCAATCATTTCGCCATGATATATTTCCGCACTGCTGATACTGCCTGTTGTTGATTTCCATGTTTCATCAGAAACAATTGTTTCCACAGTACCATCAGAGTATGTTATCGCCAACTGAAATAACAAGCCCAGTTTTTTACCATATATATTTTTCGTATCTCCCCATGCAAGATAGCCCCTGTACCATCCATTGCCAAGTTGAGCGCCTATTGCATTACTGCCCTGCTGCAGCAAACCCGTAACATCATACGCCTGGTATTGCAATCGTTTATTATAACTTGTCCAGCCGGGTGTCAAAAAAGCATTGCCTACCCTTTTGCCATTAATAAAAGCTTCATATAATCCATGTGATGTTATAAAGGCCGTAGCAGAAACAATTTTCTTGGTGGCACTAAATTGTTTTCTAAATAATGGACTGGGCCGCATCACTGAATCTTCCATATAACCTGGTTCTATCCATTTTGCTTTCCAGTCAGTAGTATTCAGCAAAGCCATTTGAAAAGAAGCTGCTGTACTCCATGCGGAACTTTTACCATTATTATCCCATACACGAACCTGCCAGTTATATTTCCTGCCACTTTCCAATGCTATGCCATTGTAAAGTACATGTACTGACTGGCCGGATGCGACCTTACCACTGGCCCAGGCAACCGACTTGCCGGAACTAACTTTTATTTCGTAAGCTGTTTGTAAAACATTCCGCTGGTCGCTTAGTAATTGCCAGCTGAACCGAGGTTTCCTGGTATCAAGACCAACAGGGTCAGTAAGATTTTCTGTAAGCAGTGACTGCACTTTTAACTGTGCAAAGCTGGTAATAACGGTAAAAAGTAAAACAAATAAAAAAGAAAGCTTTCTCATGATGGCAAGTATTTTAAACCGGGAAATGTATGATGTTATGCTGAAAGTTAAACACAATAATCCGGTTAACAGTGCTGACCAGTTGCCACAAAAGCTTTTTTACCAGCTCAATCCTTCGCAATCTTTTTATAGCTCGCCACGATACCTCTTATCAATGAAGAGCTGAATCCCTGGTGTTCCATTTCATTAAGACCGGCAATGGTACAGCCTTTGGGAGTAGTTACTTTATCGATTTCCTGCTCAGGATGCGATCCTTTTGTCAATAATAATTGAGCTGCGCCTTTTACCGTTTGCGCAGCGATCAATGAAGCAGTTGGTGCATCGAAACCTATTTCGATCCCGCCCTGTATATTGGCCCTTATATAACGCATGGCATAAGCAGTACCGCAGGCGCCAAGGATCGTAGCAGCTTCCATCAGTTTTTCATCGATCGTTACCACCTTCCCTAACCTGCTGAACAATTCATTCACATATTTTACATCCGCGGCACCTGCATCCTTGCTGGAAATACAGGTCATGCTTTCCTGTATCGCAATCGCTGTATTGGGCATGGCACGGAAAAGAGGAATTTTCTTTCCAACAATACTTTCAATTTCACCGATCGTAACCCCTGTCACTACGGAGATCAGCATTTTTTTACCAGCCAGCTCTTTTTTAAAAGCAGACAATACTTCCGATACCTGGAAAGGTTTTACGGCCAATATGATCACTTCTGCATTTTTAACCGCCTTACTGTTATCGGCTGTTATTTCAACTCCCTTATCACCAAGTGTACGAAGCGTAGAGATATTTCTTTTAGTTACGGTCAATTCAGAAGCCTTACTGAACTTGCTGACCAATAAACCTTCTGCAATAGCTGAACCGAGGTTACCTCCTCCTATTATTGCGATCTTCTTGCCCATGAGTTTCCTTTAATTTTTGTAAAGATACAGGGTGAAAAACTTTGGCAACAACGATACCTGAATTATTGACCCTATCTAAATCCACCGGGTTTTACCTGCTTTAAATGTTATTTTATACAACTAAACCAACGGTGACGGTATAAAATCAAACCGGGTATGACCCTGCCAAACATGATCGCAGGGTCTATCAGCATGATCTTTATGAAAAAAAGAGAAAGGATATTGCAGAAAGCCGGGTGCTCTTAGCGTTTAATAATACTTATGACCCACTAAAAAATTCTTTACATAATCTTCCACCCCTTTCTCTAAAGAATAGAAGTCCTCTTTATATCCTGCTTTTCTTAGCTTAGTCATATCCGCTTCGGTGAAGTACTGGTATTTGTCACGAATGTCGGGCGGTGTATCAAAATATTCGATATTGGCTTTTTTTCCCAATGCAGTAAAAATAGCTGTCACCTGGTCATTGAAAGTTCTTGCTTTGCCTGTTCCTAAGTTGTATAGACCCGAAGTCAGAGGCCCGGTTTTTTGCTCCCGACTTCCGACTTCCGACTTCTGACTTCCCTCTTCATATCTCTCCATGAACCAATAACAAACAGCCACCACATCATTTACATAAATAAAATCCCGGAGCTGCTCGCCATCTTTGAAATCAGGACGATGAGAACGGAACAGCCTGACCTTACCCTTTTCCTGTATTTGGTTAAATGCATGAAAGATCACACTGGCCATCCTGCCTTTATGGTATTCATTGGGACCATAAACATTAAAGAATTTCAGTCCTGCCCAAAATGGAGGAGTCGTTTTTTGCTGCAGGACCCATTTGTCAAATTCATTTTTAGAAACGCCATATGGATTTAACGGTTTCAACTGGTCTACTATCTCATGCGAATCGGAATACCCTAACTCACCACTGCCATAAGTAGCTGCTGAGGACGCATATACCAACGGTATCTTTTTTGCTGTACAATACTCCCATATCTTTTTGGAATAAGCTACGTTCAGCCTTTCATGAATGGAATAATCGAACTCCGTGGTATCTGTCCGGGCGCCTAAGTGAAAAACAAAATCAACTTTAACATTATTAGTCTTTAACCATTCAAACAGTTCTTCTCTTTCTACCTGCACATGGTATTGCTTGTCTTCATAGTTCCTCAGTTTGTCATCCCGTGAAAAATCATCGCTGATGATAATATTTTGATGACCTTTCTTATTCAACCAGCCCACCATACAACTGCCGATAAAACCGGCAGCGCCTGTAACAAGTATGACTGATTGACGATCCATTCAAAAAGTATTGTAGTTAAACTGACAGCTTTATCCAGAGAAATAAACCAAAAAGAAAAATGGTCATGACCAGCATGCCCACATAATTACTTTGTTTTTCTTTCACCAGTGTCGAGAATTTTTCGTCGGAAAACAAAACCCTGGCAGCAGCTCCCAGGTAGTTAAAGAAGCCGCCGGTGATGAAGTCGATGAAATGATCCAGGAAATTCTTCATAAAGATCAGATGGTGCTCAGGGCAGCGCCTGCAGTTTCTTTGGCTAAATAATTTTCGATAGCCGTGTCATACTCTTCTTTCCACCAGTCAATGGTTCCCCAGAAATCCCCGTCTATCATCACTTCCCCGGTTGTCACCACACCGATCTTCTCAAAAGGTATATCTCCCAATGCATTTTCAAATTCTTTTACCCTCTCCAGTTCAACACTGACCAGCACACGGCTTTGCCCTTCTCCAAATAACCAGGCGTCTTTACGGCAGCTATTATTGGTGATAACAGAAAAACCAAGTTCCTGGTTAAAACCGCTTTCGCATAAGGTAACAAACAAACCGCCTTCACTGACATCATGCGCTGACAGGATCATTTTCTTTGAAATAAGCTGAAGTACTTTTTGCTGAACCTTCCATTCCTCGTCAAGATCAAAATACGGGGCCGGTGAATATTTAATCCCATTGATGTTATGAAGATATTCTGAACAATTAATATCATTTGTCATTTTACCCAATACGTACAACACATCTCCTTCACTCTTGTAATCCAGGGTCATCTTCTGATCAATATTCTCCAGCAATCCCACCATACCGATAGTAGGTGTTGGATGAACAGGTCCGTCAGGGTTCTGGTTGTAGAAACTTACGTTACCTCCTGTTACGGGTGTATCAAATTTTTTACAGGCTTCCCCCATTCCTTTTACCGCATGAACAAATTGATAATACACTTCCGGGTCATAAGGATTCCCAAAATTCAGGCAGTTGGTAACGCCTAATGGCTGACCGCCGCTGCAAACAATATTCCGGGCCGCTTCGCTTACTGCGATCATCGCCCCTTTAAAAGGATCAGCAAACACATAGCGGCTGTTGCAATCTACTGTAACAGCTATTCCTTTCTTCGTTCCTTTTACCGTTACAATGGAAGCATCAGAAGGAAGATTAGTGGATGAATTGACGGTACCCACCATACTATCATACTGCGTATATATCCAACGCTTGGAAGCAATGGACGGAAGACGGATGATCTGTTCGGCAATTATTTTAAAATTACCGGGTACATCGATCTTCGTTGCATTGAATTTTTTGATCTCTGCAAAATAAGCAGGCTCGCGGTATTCTCTTTCATATTGCGGGGCGCCTCCTCCAAGCACCAGGTCATGTGCCGGCAATGACGCTTCCAGTTCGCCATGCATATAAAAATTCAATATGCCGTCATCTGTTACTTCGCCGATAACAGAGCAGGGCAGGTCCCACTTTTCAAAAACTCTTTGCACTTCATGCTCCCTTCCTTTCTTCGCCACCAGCAACATCCTTTCCTGGCTCTCACTCAGCAAAAGCTCCCATGCTTTCATATTTTTTTGACGGGCCGGTACTTTATCAAGGTCGATCCTCATCCCCGACTCTCCTTTTGCACTCATCTCTGACGTTGAACAAATAATTCCTGCTGCCCCCATATCCTGCATACCCACTACGGCACCTGTTTGTATCACTTCCAGGCAAGCTTCCAGCAATTTCTTTTCCTGGAATGGATCGCCGACCTGTACAGCCGGCAAGTCCTGTGCACTTTCTGCAGTAATATCTGCAGAAGCAAATGAAGCGCCGCCAATGCCGTCCTTACCTGTCGCACTGCCGACAAACATGACAGGATTACCTTTTCCGTTTGCCGTTGCAGAAACAGTTTCACCCGCTTTTACAATGCCCACACTCATCGCATTTACCAATGGATTGGTATGATAGCACTGATCGAAATATACTTCACCTCCAACCGTAGGTACGCCAAAACAATTACCATAATGGCCGATGCCATGCACCACGCCTGAAAGTAAATGCTGTGTTTTATCTTCTTCGAGGTTACCAAAACGAAGAGAGTTTAATGCCGCAATGGGTCTTGCACCCATCGTAAATATATCCCTGTGTATTCCGCCTACACCGGTGGCTGCTCCCTGGAAAGGTTCAATAGCTGAAGGGTGATTATGGGATTCAATTTTAAATACCACGCCAAGCCCACCGCCAATGTCCATTAAGCCTGCATTTTCTTCGCCGGCTTTTACCAGCATTCTTCCACCTTCCCTTGGCAATGTCTTTAACCATTTGATCGAATTCTTATAGCTGCAATGTTCACTCCACATGGCAGAAAAGGCGCAGAGCTCATTGAAATTAGGCGTACGGCCGAGCTTTTGTTTTATTAATTCAAATTCTTCTTCTGTGAGCCTGAGTTGTTGCGCTGTTTTTACGGTTATTTCCATGTAACAATTTGTAGGGAGTGATGAAGAGATGCAAAGCTAAGGAAATGTGCTAATGTGCCAATGTGCTCATATGCCAATGAGGTTGTTTTATCACAACCACCCTGTATTCAACAAAATCATCGTCATCCTGAACGAAGTGAAGGAATAATCTCTATTTTGCGAAGCTAAAACCGATCCTGTTTGGAGTACCTTCTTTTTGTTGCTTACCTTGTTTTGTTTGCCTGGCTGGTTACAAAGGTTAAATTCTTCACCCGTACCGGGTTAAGTAATTCACAGTTAGTGATACTTTTTTTGGTCAAAGTAATGGCGGGCATTTTTTACGGCTGGATGGGGATCTACTACGGCAACCTGGCCCAAATGGTGGATACCTGGGCCTATCATCACTTTGGAATGGAAGAGTACAAGTTATTAGGCACCAATCCAAAGCTGTACTTAACCAACCTGTTTTATGATCCTTACCCTCATGGTGTAGAAAACTTTTTCGGATCAACAGGCTCTTATTGGAATGACCTGAAGGGAAATATAGTTGTAAAGCTTCTCTCTATATTTGATATACTGAGTTTCGGCCACTACTATGTCAATGTTATTTTCTTCTCCTTTCTTTCTTTATTTGGGCCCATCGCTGTTTATCGTGTGATGAACGATCTTTTTCCCGGTAAAAAAATGATCATACTGCTGGGTATGTTTCTTATCCCCTCTTTTATTTACTGGACCAGCGGGGTGTATAAAGAAGGGCTCATCTTTACAGGTATCGGTCTTATCATTTACCATCTTTATTTCGGGTGGAAGGATAACCATTATTCCCTGAAAAGATGGCTGGGGATATTATTTGGTTTAGCCATACTGCTGGTCATGCGTAATTATTTAATGGTGCTTGTCCTGCCCGCAGTACTGGCATGGTTGCTGGCGACCAAATGGCCTAAATATGGGTTTGCAATTTTTACAGGGGTTTACTTTTTTTGCGGGATCGCTTTTTTTACGGCCCGTTATATCAACCCGAGATTTGATTTCCCTAAAGCTGTTGTTGACAAACAGCAGGCTTTCCTGCGCCTGCAGGGAGGCGCATCGGCTATTCCCATTAAAGAATTGGAACCAACAGCCGGCAGCTTCCTGAAAAATACTCCGCAGGCCGTCACCTTATCTTTTTTCCGCCCATTCCCGGGAGATGTGATGCACCTGCTTTCCCTGGCAGCCTCTATTGAAATAAACCTGCTGCTGCTATTATTTATTTTGTTTTTATTTTTTAGAAAAAAGAATGAGGCCATTTCTAAAAATGCTATTTACCTGTGCGTCTTCCTTTCCATTTCTGTGATGCTGGCCATCGGATTCAGTGTGAATAATCTTGGCGCTATTGTTCGGTATCGCAGCATTATTTTGCCGCTGATGATCATCCCGCTGGTGGCCCAGACAGACTGGAAAAGGATCGCAGGCATATTTTCCCCGGGGAAAAACAGGAATAACCAATCCACAACCACATGACCCATTATCCTGATATTGTAAGAGCAGCCTGGAAAGGATATGATCCTTCAAGAACGATCAGTACGATTGAAGATATCAGCCCGATGGTCTCTACCAACCGTGTCTATAAAGTCACTTTCCAGGATGAAGATTTTATTATAGCCAAGCTTTCTACCTTTGGTAAGTATGAGCACTTTAAAGAAGATCACAGGATCATCCATTCACTCAGCAACAACCTTCTTTATCCTTTTGAGAACCTGTTGGCAAAAAGTTTACTGAAGAATAACCGGGTCTATACTTATCGCCATAGAAAAGGGAAGGTTGATGCCTGGGTGATATTTTATAACCCCAGCCGTGTCATGCAGCGCATGCCACGCAGGTTACAGGAAGGCCATATCCGCAACTTCGGAAAACAGATCGGCAAGTTTCACCTGGCCTGCAGCCGTATCCGGAATGTATTGCCAAAGAGCAGCAAGACCTTAAGAACAGATATAAACAACCTGCTGGAGCAACTGGAAACCAATGAGAAAAGATTTGGGAATAAAGAGCATATTGCACTGATAAAACATCATTGCGAGCAGTTTTTAAAGAACAGGAACAAATGCAATGCGGGCAGCTTCGAGACCATTCCTGTTTTTATTGACTGGAATATTGGCAACTTTTCAGTGATTGACAATTTTGAATTATTCAGCCGCTGGGATTACGACTGGTTCCGGATGAGCAGCCGGATGCTGGATTTTTACTTTTTCAGCCGGGTGGTAAGTGATGCCGGTGATAAAACGGTATGGAGCTATGTGATCGGTCCGATGATGGAAGACCGATTCCTGCTGTTTTTAAGTGAGTACCACAAAATAAATCCGTTCATTGCTGATGAGATCCGCTTCCT
Source organism: Chitinophagaceae bacterium (assembly GCA_036520835.1). Taxonomy (GTDB): domain Bacteria; phylum Bacteroidota; class Bacteroidia; order Chitinophagales; family Chitinophagaceae; genus VBAT01. The sequence continues at coordinate 18,844 of DATDIX010000063.1, forward strand.
GAGAGAAGTATATCGTTTCTTTATATTGAACTATGTGGTAAAGAACGGGAGCTACTTTTTCAGCGAGCAGTATGCAAAAAAATTATATACAGAAGCGATAGATATTTATCTTCCGTCTGTTGACA
>DATDIX010000064.1:0-9111 GCA_036520835.1 Chitinophagaceae bacterium
ATCAATTCCCTTGTAGCAGAGGAAGACGCCCAGGACTATACGGACGATGTCAATCCATGCGGGATGATGCGTGTCACCCCAATGTTCAATTCGTTGCAGGAGGGTCATATAGCAAGTTTTTGGGTGAATAAAAGAAAGAGCCATACAAAAGTAATATATTTTCCTGCCGGTTATAATGATGATCTTATCCCCGTATTCGTAAAAGCCGGTGCACAAAAAAGGGCTTCATTACTGAAGCCCGTAGAATTGAGTTATCAATGTTTTATTTCAGGTGTTTTGAAATGTGCTTAGCCATATCAAACATGGATACCTGTCCTTTGCCACCGAAAACCGGTTTCAATTTAGCATCGGCATTTATCATACGCCTGTTCTTTGCATCCTGCAGTTTATTGGCTTTGATGTACACCCATAATTTTTTAACAACTTCAGTACGGGGTACTGATTTACTTCCGATCACTTCAGCGAGTACTGCACTCGGAGCAAGTGGTTTCATAAATGCAGCAGATGGTTTACGGGCTGATTTCTTTTTAGCTGCTTTTTTGGGGGCTTTCTTTACTGCTTTTTTAGCGGCAGGTTTTTTAGCGGCTTTCTTAGCTGTTTTTTTCTTAGCTGTTTTTTTTGCCATGACGATTTAATTTAGATTTTTAATGGGTATTAAGTTTTACCGTGGCCAAATATAGATTATTTCTGATTTCTGCAAAGTGTTGAAAGATTTTTTCTTATACCATTTTGTCAAGGTTTGTACAGGCAAAAAGGCATTATTTCCCTATGAAAACCCCTGTATCTGGTATGCCCCGGCATTATTCTTCCGAAGGAAAAGCCTGGAAAGGTTGTTTCACCGGGTATCCATAAAGTTCGAAAACCCTAAGGAAAAGGTGTCCCGCTACAGGAATGACTGTGGTTTTATAAAGGGCTATGATTTTGCCCTGAAGCTTTTTTCCTTTATTTTTGCCGCCCTGATCCTGAGTTTATCGAAGGATGGGATGGCCCCGTAGCTCAATTGAATAGAGCATCCCGACACAGGTCGGGAAGGTTTCAGAAATGAAACAAGGGTGTTTGATACTAAATAGAATGGCCCCGTAGCTCAATTGAATAGAGCATTTGACTACGGATCAAAAGGTTTCAGGTTTGAATCCTGACGGGGTCACCACTACAAAAGCCTCTTTTTACAGGAGGCTTTTTTATGCTTGCAGGGGAATACAGCCCTGTTTTTACACCGGGGGTTGCTGCAGAATCATTCCTTTCCTTAGCTTTATCGCTGTTACCAAAGTAATCTATTATGAAAATTAAACTCCTTCCTGCCTTCCTTTTACTGGGCATTTCGCTGCAAGCCCAGATGAAAGCAGATGATGTAAAGACCTTCACCCTGAAAAACGGTATGAAGTTCCTGGTGGTGGAAGACAATTCCATTCCCAATGCCAATATGTACTTATTCTATAAGGTTGGCTCCCGGAATGAATACCAGGGCATCACCGGTCTCTCCCATTTTTTTGAACACATGATGTTCAACGGCGCCAAAAAATATGGCCCCAAGCTTTTTGACCAGACAATGGAATTCAATGGCGGGGCTAATAATGCCTATACTACAGAGAACGTAACCGTCTATACCAACTGGTTTCCTTCATCAGCAACAGAAGTCATTTTTGACCTCGAAGGCGACCGTATCTCCAGCCTTAGTATTGATCCCAAAATGGTAGAAAGTGAAAGAGGCGTTGTGCTTTCTGAAAGAAGTACAGGATTAGAAAATTCTCCCTGGAACCTGCTTGGCCAATCTGTACAGGCAACCGCTTTCCAGGAACATCCCTATCACTGGCCGGTGATCGGCTATGAAGATGATATGAAGAACTGGAAGCAATCAGACCTGGAAAGGTATTTCAGGACCTATTATGCACCGAACAATTGTGTAGTAGTTGTATCAGGCAGCATAAAAATGGAAGAAGTAAAAAAGCTGGCTGAGAAATACCTTGAACCGATTCCAGCCCAACCGGAACCTCCCAAAGTCCATACGGTTGAGCCGCCGCAAACGGGAGAAAGAAGGATCATGCTGCAAAAGGATGTGGCTACTCCTTATTTGAATATCGTTTATCATGCACCTGAAGCAAAACATGAAGATTACTACGCACTCACATTACTGAGTGACATTTTAACCAGCGGAAAATCATCCAGGCTCTATTCAGAACTGGTGGATAAAAAGCAACTGGCTACTTCCGTATTTACCGATTACGGCGCCAGCTTTGATCCTTACCTGTTCAGCATATATGCTATAACCAGTAAAGGGATAAAAGAAACCGACCTGGAAAAAGCGATCTATGAAGAAATTGAAAAGATCAAAAAAGACGGGATCAGCGAAAGCGAACTGCAGAAAGTAAAGAACCAGAAAGTGATGGAATTCTATAACCAGGTAGAAACCATCAATGGCAAATCCAATAATATCGGCACTTATGAAGTGTTCTTTGGCGACTACCGTAAAATGTTTGATGCGCCGGGTTTATACAGCAAAGTAACTGCCGCCGATATCAAAGCAGTCGCTAATAAATATTTTACCAAAGCCAACAGAACGGTCGGCATCTTAAAATCAAATACAGAGGAGTGATACCATGAAACATTTAAAATATACCATACTGTTTGCCTTAATCCTGTTAACGATACGGTCGATAGCACAGGATTATAAATTGCCCCCATACGAGAAATTCAAGCTGAAGAACGGTCTTACGGTTTACCTGATGGAGCAACATGAAGTGCCGGTGATGAATGTATCCGTCATCCTGCCCGCCGGAGCAATCTATGACGGGGAAAAAGCAGGGCTGGCTTCATTGACCGCTTCAGGTCTGAAATACGGCACAACAAACTACGCCAAGGCAAAACTGGATGAAGAACTGGATTTTATCGGCGCCTCTGTCAATACATTTGCCTCGAAAGAATCAGCAGGCTTGTCATCAAAGTTTGCAGCCAAAGACAAGGACAAGGTTTTGAACATCATCAATGAATTACTGACAGCACCGGTATTTGATAATGCTGAATTTGAAAAAGAGAAGAAGAGGGTGCTGACAAACCTCGAGCAGGCCAAAGAAAGCCCCCGTTCTGTTATCGGTTCCTATTTCGACAAATTCTTATATGGAGAACATGTATATGGAAATGTAGTGCAGGGAAAGATATCGACTGTAACAGCGATCACCGCTGACGACCTTAAAACATTTTATAAAGAAAATTATATCCCGAATGGCGCTGCTATTTCAATTGTCGGAGATTTCAACGCAAAAGAGATGAAGACCCTTGTTACCAAATTATTCTCTGCCTGGCCTTCCGGAAAACAAACACAGGCTAACCTGGCAGCAAAACCGGTAACAAAACCAACGGGTAACCGGGTATTGCTGGTCAATAAAGATGATGCAAAAGAAACCACTTTCTATATCGGCGCCCCGGGCATCAGCCGCAATAATCCAGATTTTGTTTCTATTGAAGTGGTCAACACTTTATTTGGTGGTCGTTTTACCTCTATGCTCAACGATGAACTGAGGGTAAACACGGGTTTGACATACGGCGCCAATAGTCGTTTTACCCCGCTGAAGAATGCGGGCACATTTGCCATCAGCACTTTTACAGCAGGTAAAACCACGGAAGCGGCCATTGATAAAGCATTGGAAGTATTAAACAAATTGCATGAGAAAGGGATTGACGAAATATCCCTTACTTCTGCCAAGAACTATGTAAAAGGACAGTTCCCTCCCCGCTACGAAACCTCCGGGCAATTGGCCGGCCTGCTTACCCAGATGGTCTGGTATAATGTCAATGAATCCTTTATCAATAATTTTCAAAAGAACGTGGATGGTCTGACCGTTGACAAGGCCAAACAGATCATTGCCCAATATTTTCCCAAAGACAAACTGCAATTCGTGATGGTGGGCAAATCATCCGATATAAAAAAGATAGCGGAGAAGTACGGGCCGGTAACGGAAGTGCAGATCACAGAGGAAGTGAAGAAGGCATTTTGAGTTAATGTGCTGATTAGCTAATCCCGAAACAAGTTCGGGACATGTTATGCCAATACGATAATTAACGGGCGGTTACATTTGGAAAATCGTTACGACCAGTTGTTTAAATACATTTAATTAAACGAATTAATAATTCCCTTTAGGGGGTCAGGGATATGAAACTCGAATTCTGGGCGATCGGTAAAAACAATGAACCTTATGTAAAAACAGGCGTGGAAGAATTTACCGGCCGGACCAATAAGTATTTCAAAACTGAGTGGACGATCATCCCTGTTCCCAAAAATGCGGCTGCGCTAAGCGAAAAGGATATCAAAAGAAAAGAAGGTGAAATAATACTTGCATCGCTGGGTAAAGACGATTACCTCATCGCCCTTGATGAAAGAGGCAAACAACTTACTTCTAAGAAGCTGGCAGATTTTATCCAGGCAAGAGCTAATGAAAGCACTAAAAAACTGGTGTTTCTTATCGGCGGCGCTTTTGGACTTGACGATGCCGTTCTGAAACGGGCAAATTATAAATGGAGTTTATCTGAATTGACTTTTCCCCATCAACTGGTGAGGCTGATACTGGCAGAACAGGTGTACCGTGCCTGCAGTATTATCCGTAATGAAAAATATCATCACGAATAAAAAATTATATATTCGGGCTTCTGAAAGTATTACCATGGAAATATCAATCACGCTGATCATTATTATCATCACCGGAATAATCTCTTTTAGTGCATTCAACAACCAGCGGTTGATGGACCAGCTGATCTTTTATCCGCCTGCCATAAAAAGAGGGCAATGGTACCGGTTTTTTAGCTGTGGGTTGCTTCACGCCGATATCGGCCATCTCCTATTTAATATGTTTGCCCTGTATATCTTTGGCGAAGGCAGGATAAATACCCAGTACGGGCCCATCTTTACCGGTGTCGAATTTCAATTTGTTGAAATTTTCGGTACAAAAGGAAAATTGATCTACCTGCTCATGTATATCCTGGCTCTTGCCGCATCGCTTTTACCGACCTACTCAAAAAATACAGACAATTATCATTACCGCAGTTTGGGAGCATCAGGCGCTGTATCTGCTGTTATTTTCTCGAGTATACTTTTTCACCCCCTGATGGGTATGGGGCTTTTCTTCATCCCGGTCTTTATTGCAGGATTTCTTTTTGGCATTATTTACCTGCTGGTATCAAACTGGCTGGAGAAAAGAGGCCAGGACAACATCAATCATTCTGCCCATATTTTCGGGGCTTTGTTTGGCATTGGGTTTACGATCATTGCCTGCCGGGCTTTTTCTGATTACCCGGTCGTCAAACTTTTTGTGGAGCAAATAAGACACATGGAGATAAAAGATATTATCCAGTTTGGGAGGGGTGGGTAATGCTGATCTTTAAAATATCCATGGTTTTTTCTGTGATCTTGAAACGGTCATCAATACGATGACCCACCACCCAGGTGATCTTTTTATTCATCTCGATCACCCATACTTTTTCCTTGTCGGTTTTAGATAATTTCTGGTCAATAAAGAACCGGGCAAGCTTCTTTTTTTTCTTCATACCCAGGGGGTAGAAATAATCGCCGGCTTTCCATTTACGTAACAGTAGAGGGAATTGTATCTCTTTCATTTCGATGTAAGCGATATTGTTATCAGTTACCGGTTTTTGGTTACCGGTTCTTTCAACCCGGAGTATCCCGGCCCCGAATTCAATTGTTTTCGTCGTCTCCTCAATGATGATATTGTCAGCCAGGATGGGCAGGACCGGGCTGATGATAAACCAATGCCGGTGTTTGATGATACGATAACTATTGGCCGGCGACTCTATATACCTGCCCGATTCACTTTCTGCCAGTTTCAATACTTCATCCACCTGCTTTTCAGAAAAACCGTAACCGGCAATGATCTCATAGATAAGGGCCCGGTTATTATATCCCATTAATTGTTTAACAGGGATATGAGTTTCGTTCTCCTTCTGCTTACAAAGTTTTCTTTTGATCTCACCAACAGATAGTTTGTACAGTTTTTCAATTTCTTTAAACCGGTTGATATTGTCCTGTAAGTTTTCTTTTACCTGCGGATATACTTTGGCAATAGCCGGGATGATCTCGTTGCGGAAAAGATTCCGGGTATATTTGGAAGATTGGTTGGAAGAGTCTTCTACAAATTCAAGTTTATTTTCCCTGGCAAAACTGACCAATTCTTCTTTCGAAAAGCATAGTAAAGGTCTCCGGATATAACCAATAATATCAGAAGGCCCTACAGCAGGAATACCGGTCAGGCCATGCAAACCAGTGCCGCGAAAAAAATTCATTACCATTGTTTCTGCATTATCGTCAGCATGATGCGCTGTTACGATAAATACACCTTTCGAAGGAACATGCCAGCCCGGAACTGAGATTTCACTTTTTGTTTCGGATTCTGTTTCGTCCGAAACAAAAAGTCTTTCCCGCCAAATATTCCAGAACCACCCATATCGCATATCTCTTGCTGCTTCCTGGATGGATATCTTTTTTTCTACGGCATAATTAGCTGTATCAAATTTTTTAACCAATACTTCCACCCCATACTTCTTACCCAGTTCTTTTACGAATTTTTCATCTCTTTCACTCTCCTCTCCTCTCAATTGAAAATTGCAATGAAGAATAATAAAATCATAGCCGGACTGTTTGCATAGTTCACATAATACCACAGAATCTATTCCGCCGCTTACGGCCAGCAGGAGTTTATCTTTTGGGAAGAAAAGATTTTGTTGCCTGATACTATCCTGGAATCTATTTAGCAATGACATTTTTAAAAAGTTAACTCTTCATAAGCCCCTTTCAATTCCCCATACGCATGGCTCTCCCCTTTTTTCCTGGCTTCATCCATACCTTTTTCATATACTTTGATAGCGGCCTGCTCGTCACCGTTTCTTTCCAATAATTTGGCCAGGTGATAATAAGATCCTACATAACCCGGTTCTCTTTCCAGTATTGTCTCGAATAATTTCCTCGCTTCAGCATCATCCCCCAGCTTGATATATTCAAGCGCCAGGGCATGCTGAACAAAGCTGTCTGCCGGGTTTGCGGTCAAAAATTCCTTCAATTTATTTATCCTGTCCATGTTGATATAAAAAATTTGCCCTGAATTGACCGGGTTTACCTTTGCAACGCTTATCTTTGTTTTAGTTGCATAAACAACTAATCGATTAACGATTAAACAAAAACCATGAAGATCTTAGTTTGTATCAGCAAAACGCCGGACACAACGGCAAAAATAGCTTTCACCGATAACAACACGAAATTCGATACCAATGGGGTACAATGGATCATCAATCCCTACGACGAATGGTATGCCCTTGTTCGGGCCATTGAATTAAAAGAAAATGATGCGGCCACAGTCATTCACCTGGTAACGGTTGGCAGTGCAGATGCAGAACCGATCATCCGCAAGGCGCTGGCATTAGGCGGTGATGAAGCGATCCGTGTAAATGCAGACAGCCATGACAGCTATTATATCGCTGCGCAAATTGCTGAAGTAGCAAAACAAGGAAGCTATGATCTTGTGTTCACCGGAAAGGAAACAATCGATTATAATGGTTCTTCTATTGGTGGTATGGTATCCGAGATACTCGATCTCCCCTATATTTCTTTGGCTACCAAATTTGAATTAAGCGGCACAAAAGCAACGATTTCCCGCGAGATAGAAGGCGGTGAAGAAATTTGTGAAGCAGAGTTGCCAATTGTTGTCAGTGCACAAAAAGGAATGGCAGAGCAACGTATCCCGAATATGCGTGGCATCATGGCTGCCAGGACAAAACCATTAAAAGTAGTTGAACCTGCTGCGATAGAAGCACTCACTACAGTCGCCGGCTTCGGCCTGCCTCCTGCTAAAGCCGGAGTGAAGCTGGTGGCTGCTGATAATGTAGAAGAATTAGTAAGATTATTACATGAAGAAGCGAAAGCCTTTTAACCTAAAATCTAAAATTATTGTATGTCTGTTTTAATATTCATAGATACTGCTGAAGATGGTCATGTAAAAAAAGCTTCGCTTGAAGCGATAAGCTATGGCGCTAAAATAGCAGAACAGCTTGGCACCACGGCCGAAGGTGTTGTTCTCGGCAAAGTGACCGGTGATCTTGCTTCCTTAGGTAAGTATGGCGTAAAAAAGATCCATCACGCCAGCAATGATGCATTGAATCATTTCGATGCGCAGGTTGATACAAAAGTGATCGCACAGGTGGCGCAGCAAACCGGCGCTAAAGTGATCGTCTTTTCCAATAATGTAGATGGTAAAGCGATTGCTCCCCGTCTCTCTGCCCGTTTGAAAGCCGGCCTGGTTTCCGGGGCAGTGGCATTGCCTGACATTTCCAATGGTTTTGTTGTTAAGAAAAATGTTTTTTCCGGTAAGGCATTTGCCAATATATCTGTCACAACCGATGTAAAGATCATTGCACTTAACCCGAATGCTTACCAGGTGGTAACCGGTGAAGGAACGGCTGAAGTTGTTCCGGCCAATGTTACTGTTGATGCGGGTAAAGTGAAAATAACCAATATTACAAAAGCTAGCGGTGAAGTACCTCTTACAGAAGCAGAGATAGTGGTCAGTGCCGGCCGTGGAATGAAAGGCCCGGAGAACTGGGGTATGGTGGAAGAACTGGCAAAAACATTGCATGCCGCTACTGCCTGCAGCCGCCCCGTAGCTGATGCACACTGGCGTCCGCATAATGAACACGTAGGACAAACAGGTATTGCTATTGCCCCTAATCTATACATCGCTATTGGCATTTCAGGAGCGATCCAGCACCTGGCCGGCGTCAACAGGAGCAAAGTGATCGTGGTGATCAATAAAGACCCGGAAGCGCCATTTTTTAAAGCTGCAGATTATGGTATTGTGGGCGACGCCTTTGAGATCGTGCCAAAGTTTACAGCGGCAGTAAAGAAACTTAAGGGATAACCCGGATACCCCCTGACCTCTAAAGGGGAGTTGCAAAGACTTGACTATATTTGTAAAGCCTTCCAGATTTCGGAAGGCTTTAATTTTTATATTTGTCTCTCAATCCAAAAACCAAATTTTCCCCTTTAGGGGTTAGGGGTATGAAGAAGATAGAACTGGAAATAGTGGCCTTATCGCATAGTATTACCCAAACTCATTC
>DATDIX010000065.1:0-3030 GCA_036520835.1 Chitinophagaceae bacterium
AATAACATTAAGGAAGATCAATTACAATAGAATCAGATTGAGGTCAAGAGATTATATGCTGGAGCATTTAACGCACAAGGACAAATATTATAACAGACTTAGGGAAATTGTATTGGCAGGCGTTTTTGAGGCGCTACCAGCATTAGCAAAATTCAAGAATCCAAACGATGCTTTAATTATTAAGAATCTTTATGAAATCGAAGGCTTAATTGCGGAACATTTTGTCTTCGATGCAATTACAAATTTTCCACACCCAGACTTATTTGAGATAGTTGAAAAAGAAGTCACTAATGACTTACAACATGACAATTATTTTGACATATCAAGTTATAAGTCCTATCAGGCACTTGTTCAATATAAAATTCTGAGATCAAAAGAATTGTTACAACTGACAATTTCAAAAAACGACGGGGAAAATCAAGAAAAGCGGGCCAATACTGTCAAATATCTTATTTCCAAATATCCAGATAAAATGTTTGATGGCCTTTTGAAATAGCGAGGAGAGAAATGAACGCACAACATGAACTGTGTAAAAAAGCCCCGCCACTTTTTGTGACGGGGAAGTTAAGCCATACAGTAGCTGGCTTATTTTACTGCGATTTGCTTCTCTTTGCACTTCGGTGCGTGCCCCACGAATCGTGACAACAGTTCCTACATCGGTTTCAATTTCACTTCCTTCTGATTCACGAGAATATTATTCTTCACCATATCCTCCATGATCAATTGGCCATATTGATGCCCCAGTTTTTTAGTGGACCCTGATTCGAAAGACTGGCTTTGCACAGAGTATAATAATTCCTGGCCGCCGGACAGGTCATAGAAATTGCTTTCCCAGAAGTATTTGGTATCTGTATCATAATAGCCCGGCGAATAAACACGTGTGTACATGGTATTGTAATAACCCCAAAATTGCCTGTGATAAACAGAGTAGGGAGTATAAGACATGTGACCGGGCACATAATATCTTTCCCTTTCTTTATCCAGCAATACAACGGTCAGCACCCCGTCAATGCCACTGCTGCTGAGTTTAGCCAGCGCTGTTTTTTCATCGATCTTGTCAAATGCTTTGGGACCAAATTCATCACAGGAGCAAACAGCATCATAGCCAAGTTCCTTCAATTCCCCCACCAGTTGTTCCTCCATGTTTTCCCGGATGGACCTGTCCGGTTCATTGATCAGGCCCAGCACCAGTATCTTTTTATATTGTTTTGACCCGGTATTGCCGGCCTTCCACGAACTGGTGATTCGTGTATTGCTGCAGGCAATAAGCAATAAGGCCATTATCCCGCTTAACAATATCTTTTTCATAATACACTTTTTAATGCCTGTAAGTTAGTTTGGCAACCAGGGCAATCCTATGACAGGAGTCACAGTGCGATGAAATGTTTATCAATGATGGAATAGCGGCCTGGATAAAAAAAGCCCCGCCACCTTTTGTGGCAGGGCCGTTAAGCCATACAGTAGCTGGCTTATTTTACAGCGATTTGCTTCGCTGAAGTTCTTTTCACTTCTTCCCTCCTCGGCATTACCAGTTTCAGTACGCCATCCTCATACTTTGCTTCGATCTTTTCTTTGTTCACTTCGTCAGGAAGTGTGAAGCTGCGGCTGAAGGATGAATAGTTGTACTCCTTGCGGGTAAACTTTTTATCCTTTTCTTCTTTGGTTTCTTCTTTTTCAGAACTGATGGTCAGCATATTGCCGTCCACATCAATTTTGAAATCATCTTTCTTCATACCGGGTACAGCCAGCGATACGAGGTAATTATCCTGGTTTTCCGTGATATTAACAGGTGGTACGGTCATGGCACGGCTCCAGATACCTCCTTCGTTGCCAAACCATTCATTCCAGGGCCTGAAGAAATCATCAAATAATGCCGGCAGCTTTTCACTGGTTTTTGTAAGTGCCTGGGTTCCCATATTGCCTCCTTGTTTTTTATAGTGATTAAATTTTTATTTGCACATCAAATTTAATTACTGCACATACCGGGAAAGAAGGATCATCATCAGTAAAAGATATGAGATTTGTCAGGCCCGGCACCGGCGATAAAAAAGATACCCTTATCCTTTATGTTTGTAATAAAAGGTGAATAAATAAAAAACGAACCGGATGAACTGGTAAGAGAACCAGCGGATGAATTGTTTGAAGATATTTTTGGTTTGCACATAATACTCCGGGGTGATGCGGATACAATCCTTTTCAGCGATCCGGAGCAGTACCTGTTCCGATTCACGGGTAAAACCTTCATTACGCACATTCATGTTCAGCTCAATGCTCGCATAAGCGCTGATGTCATTGATATTATAGGAACCGATCGTCATCCATTCACTATCACAAACAGCGATCTTTCCATGCAGCACTTTGGGCTGGTACTCGTACAACTCAACATGATGCCGCAGCAGCCAGCCATACATATAGCGTTCTGCATATTTGGCCACCATCACATCAGACATTCCGGCTGTTATTACTTTTATTTTTACCCCCCTCGTGGATGCATAACGTATCTGGCGGCGGATCACCCTGCCCGGTAAAAAATAGCTGCACAGAATAGTGATATGCGATCCCGCATGCCTGAACATATCAATATAAGTAGCCGATATCTCATTTTTTCTCCGCACCCAGTCATTTCTCCGCATACTCACATTACAGGCTTCCCCGGGGGGGATACTAAACTGCATTTCCTTTTGCTCACAGGGAGTGAGCCCCATTTTGGCAGGATAATTCTTCCAGGTCTTCCAGCAAAGCACACATAGTTCTTTTGCCGCTTCCCCTTCTATATAAAGGGCAAAATCAAGCCAGGCTGGTTTGCCCGGCATATCGTTATACCGGTCGCTGATGTTTACGCCGCCTACCATGGCATATTTCATATCTGTCACCACCACTTTGTGATGGAGTCTTCTGCCAAAATAAAAATGCTTGCTTTTGAACAGGGGGTTGAAAAAGCGGAAATGGATCCCTGCTTCCTGCAGGGAGGTGATAAACGGCTTTGACATCACTTTTGATGCGTATCCATCCGTGAGAAGGTGTACTTCT
>DATDIX010000066.1:0-19867 GCA_036520835.1 Chitinophagaceae bacterium
GACCTCTATATCTTTCTATGACCTCATAAATAAATTCTGCTGACAACTCGCTGCTGTTGCCAAAAGGATGATCGATCACGCAATTTTCTTTAAGTTGTTTAGGGGCTGTGAAGTTGATCCCCGTAATGCCACCCCCAAACCTCCCTGGGTTAATGCCGAATAATAATCTTCGTGCTATATTATCACTATAATATTTGTTGAAAAAAACATATGCTGTTCGCATCACTTCTTTATTCCTCTGTGGAAATAATACATTAATCCCTTTCGGAAGCTGCGCAGGAGCTTGTAGCTCTTTATAGACGTGAGTTATTTTATCAGCTAGCATTCCGGGCATGGCGTGAAGATAAAGACAGAAAGAGGTATGTATCGCACGGGTTCTTGTCTTTGCCGGAAACCTCACCCTGTTACTGCGCATGCGGTTTTGACCTCAAGTGGATTGTCAAAAAATGCCGTCCTTTTTTGACAGAACTTATATTTGTCTTACCTTCTCTATTGGAAACCTTATCATAAACCCGGTATGGAGTACTTCGGTGTGCCGTTTTATATTTTTTTAGCAGACCTTTTTTACTGGCAGCCACCTATTGCCCGCAAAGACTTCTTGTGTATGGATGCCCATCCCGTAGAATATAATAATGGAAAAACAGCCCCGGAAACAATTCTGTTCCGGAATGATGATCTATTGAAAGAAAAAACATTCCCGGATGATTCCTGTTAATGATAATATATTAATAGAACGAAATTCCCGGATGCAATCGTTTGCAAACAGGAATACTTAAATCTATTCTATGCAGCTGTTGCCTGACTTGCCATTACAGATCAAATTGGTGCGGTGGTCCCGCTATCTTATAGCAATAGTTGTTACTATTGCCTTTTTGGTCTTGCTGGGTTGGCAACAGGATATAAAAGAACTGAAACAACCACCGCCTTCCCTGTCCCCGATGAATCCGCTAAACGCCGTTTTATTTATTTTATGGTCAGCCTCTTTTTTGCTGATTACATCCGGTAATCCGTCAAGAAGAAAAAAAATACTTGCTTATGTTTTTGCGGCGGTTGTTTCCGTTACAGGATTATATAAGATCGTATCTCTGTTTATTGATCTGGGCTGGCAGCCTGACCTGGTGCTTTTCCGGGATGTTATGAAAAATGATATCCGTGGCATTAATTCAAATAGTATGGCACCCAGTACTGCTTTTTGCTTTATGCTCGCCGGAATTGGGTTATTCTTCTTACAGATTCATTCTTCCAGGAACCGGGCGCCTGTTCAATACTTTGCATTGATCATTGCTTTAGCCGGTTGGCTTTCGATCTTAGGCCATTTATACAGTATCAAGGAAAAGGATGTCCCTGTTATGCTTGCTTATGTTCCGATGGCCTTTAATACAGCCGTGTGCTTTTTGAGTGGCGCATTGTCTTTGCTTTTTGCACAGCCGGGCAAAGGCATCATGAAGCAGTTCACCAGCAACTACAGCGGCAGCCACACGGCCCGGCTAATTGTCCCCGCAGCCGTACTGGTACCCACCGTTATCGGATTAATCCGACTGCAGGGTTACACTAATACAGAACTGGGTGTTGCCCTGTACAGCCTGATTATCATTTTCATCTTTCTCGGTCTTGCCTGGTATATCGCTTTTATTCTGAATAAACGTGATCAGCAACTGAAAAGCTTTAATGAAGAACTATCCCTCCAGGTAGATGAAAAAACAAAAGAGATCAGCATAGCCCGTGACCTGTCCGACAAACTTATCGACAGCCTGCCCGGTATTTTTTACTTTTTTGATGAGAGTGGCAAATTCATCCGCTGGAACAAACAGCTTGAAACGGTAACAGGCTATACTGCAGAGGAGATCGCAGGCAGGCACCCGCTGGATTTTTTTGAAGGAGAAAACAAAACCTATATCCGCGAAAAGATTGAAGAGGTATTCGTAAAAGGAGTCAGTGATTCCGAAGCGGAGCTTGTAACAAAAACAGGCGACTTAATATTCTATTCCTACAGAGCGGTATTAGTAAACTATGAAGGCAAACCCTGCTTGTTGGGAACCGGGGTGGATATTACAGAGCAAAAGGAGGCGGAACGGCAACTAAGGATATCAGAGCAAAAGTATAAGCTTCTTTTTTTCAGCAACCCCCGGCCCATGTTCATGCTTAGCCTGCCTGACTATAAACTGATAGAAGTGAATAGTTCTGCTGTAATGCAATATGGCTATACCCGGGAAGAGTTTTTGCAATTGTCTGCTTTTGACCTGCGGCCCGAAGAGGATCATGATAAGTTTAAAGCAAGAATTGCAAAAGGATTACAGGGCATACAACATGCAGGCATCTGGCGTCATAAAAAGAAAGATGGCACAATTATTTATGTGGATGTTACCACTCACGATATTTTTTATGAAGACCGTCCCGCCAGGCTGGTTTTGGCTGATGATGTAACGGAAAGACATGCCGCCGAAGAAAAACTGAAAGAATCGTACGACTCTATACGGAAACTGACGGAGCACTTACAGCAGGTACGTGAAGAAGAAAGAACGCATATTGCCCGTGAGATACATGACGAATTGGGACAGCAGCTTACCGTACTGAAAATGGATATTGCCTGGCTGAATAAAAAAATAGAAACCGGGGATCAGCAGGTAAAAGAAAAAATAAAAGATTTGTTTTCCATGATCGATACTACCGTAAAGACTGTTCGCCGTATTGCCGCGGAACTGCGTCCAAGCCTTTTGGACGACCTGGGGCTTATCCCGGCCATGGAATGGCATCTTGAAGAATTTGAAAAGCGCTCCGGTATCCGCACCGGTTTCAGCAAACCACAAACAAACCATCAACTATCTGATGATGTCAAGATCGGGTTGTTCAGGATATTCCAGGAGTCATTGACAAACGTAGCAAGACACTCCAAAGCAAGAGAAGTAAATGTTAGTCTTGAAGAAAATGATAAAAAAGTAATTTTAACCATTGCTGACGATGGCCTTGGTTTTAGCCAGGAAAATGAATCCAAAAGAACTTTGGGTATATTGGGCATGAAAGAACGTACCTTGATGTTGGGCGGAGAGTATACTATTACCGGGATCAGGGGAAAAGGAACAACCGTATTCGTGTCGGTTCCGCTGAATGACACTGACGATAATAATATGAAATGAGTTTATGATTAAAATTCTTATAGCCGATGATCATGCTGTAGTCCGGAAGGGATTAAAACAGATATTGCTCGAAGAATACCCCTCGGCAAAGATCGGTGAAGTGGCGGATGCAGAAAGTCTGCTGGCTGAAGTAACAAAGGATGAGTGGGACATCGTGATCTGTGATATGAATATGCCCGGCCGGAGCGGGCTGGATGCATTGACGCAAATAAAACAGTTGGCCCCGCAGTTGCCCGTACTGATCATGAGTATGTACCCGGAAGATCAATATGCTTTGCGGGTATTGAAAGCCGGCGCTTCAGGCTACCTGGGTAAAGAAAATATTCATGATGATGTCATCCGGGCTGTTCAGACAGTTCAGCTGGGAAAAAAATTCATCACCCCCACTATCGCCGAAAAGCTGGCTAATGCTTTAGGAGAAAACAATTCACTGCAGCCGCATGAAACCCTTTCTGACCGTGAATTTGATGTATTCAAACTATTAGCATCCGGAAAAGCTGTTTCTGACATTGCCATGCAACTATCGCTAAGCGCTACCACTGTCAGTACTTATCGTTCCCGCATCATGGAAAAAATGAATATGCGCACCAATGCAGAGCTTACCCGCTATGCTATTGAAAAGAACCTGATCTGACGGCTCGTTTGTAGTTAAAACACTACACGTTTTAAAACCCTTTGCTACAATTTTTTTTGTGTCTGCGCAGTATATTGTGTTAGCCGTTACCGAGTACTTATCCACCAATAAGCAACGGCCATATATTTTTTATGGTAAGAATGCTGATTGCCGATGACCACCCTATTATCAGGCAACGATTAAAACAGCTACTGCTCGATGAATTTCCATCGGCTTTTTATGCAGAGGCGCATGATACTGCGTCGCTGTTGAATGAAGCATTGGAAAGTGAATGGGATATTATTATCTCAGATCTTGTTATGCCAGGCGGCGGAGGTCTTTATGCCCTTCAAAAATTAAAGCAACACAAACCAACGGTTCCGGTTCTTATCATCAGCACCTACGCTGAAGATCAATATGCCTCCCGTGTTATACATGCAGGAGCAGCCGCCTTTGTAAGTAAAGACAATGCAGAAAACACGCTTGCAAACATTGTCAAAGAAATTCTGAATAAAGACCAGGCCCTTCTCTTATAAGTGTTTTTTTGTAGTCATCTCCCTACATATTTACTTTTTATTCCTTTACACGGCAATGATGTATCGGTCTATTTTTAAGAACAGTAACTAGTACTTTATTTGTCTTGATGCAGTTGATTTGCATCAAAAGTAACACTTGCCGTATTAACAGATCATGATAACGAGGTCTTGCCAACCAGATCGCCCTGTGGCCGTGTGATATAATGCACCCGGAATATATATTGGCCGACAGTATGTCGAAGCTGCTGATAATCCGGCAGGGAAAACAGGCTTGGTTTTGCAGGGTAGTTTAATAACATTGAAAAGTTAAAAAGTGATAGCCCTGTGTTTGGTAATACCGGGGTATATAACAACAAAGTGATGAAGATGAAGACGAATTGGGCCTCTATGAAAAGTATCATTCACGCCACAGCAAGGCGGTCTGAGCTTTACCTGGCATTGATGGATGAAGAAGGTGTTATTTCCTGTGCAAACGCCACTATGCTAAAAAGTTTTGGCCTCGGGAATCCCCGGTCAGCTAAAACCAGCTTCTTCGACCTGGTGCACCCGGTACATATCAATGATTTTAAAAAAACAGTGCAGCATGCAGCACAACAGAAGGGTGCGGCAGCCATGGAATTGTACATAAAAAATGGTTATTACCACCCGATGAAATGGCAGGTGAATTACCTGGATCAGCAACCGGGATCAAAAAATATTTATTTCTGTATTGGATACAAAATAATTGATGACGACAGGCTTGAAAAATTCAACCGGCTGGTCAAAAAACATTACCAGCTTATTATGGAGGGGCTCACCGGTATCATTTTCCATGATAAGAATGGAGAACTGGTAGCCGTCAATCAAAAAATAGCCAGCCTGCTTAACATAAGCATGGAAAGATTATACCAGCTTAAAGATATAAGCAGTCTATGGAAAACCAGGTGGGTAATATGTAACGAGGAGGGAGTGTCCGTACCTTTTGAAAGATCTCCTTTTATGAAAGCCGTTCAAACAGGGAAGGCGCAGAATGAAATACTGGTATTAAAACTGGAGAACGGGGAAACAAGATCCCTGCTTTTTAATTCACAACCGTTGATGGAAGAGGATACCAACGGGGACTGTTCCGTTGTTTCAAGCATTGTTGATGTGACCAATGAAAAAATGCTGGTGGAACGGTTACGGGAAAAGAATGCATTACTTGATGCATTCGTCAGGCAACTACCCAATCTTGTATGGGTAGTGGATGAAGACAGCAGGCTCATGCTGGCCAGTGATTCATTTTACAACTACTTTGGGCTAAATGAGCAACAGTGCCTGAACAAAAGGATGAGTGATATGGTGCCGGCATCTGTTTACAAAACTTTCTATGATAAACATGTAGCTGTACTTGAATCAGGCAAACCGATGAAATTTGTAGAAAAAGCAAGGTTTGCAGACGGTACAAAATATATTTCACATATAACTATTTTCCCGGCCGATGGTTTTAACGGGAAAAAACTGATCGGAGGATACGCTGTAAACCTTCCGGATACAACCCGCATAGAAACAGAACTGAGAGAAGCCAATCAGCGGTTATTGACTTTAAACCAGGCAGCTACCAATGCGATATGGGAATGGGATATGCAAACTGGCCGGATATTCCGTAACGAGGCTCTTATGGAAATGATCGGCTACCAGGCAGATGACTCAAAAGGTCTTTCCTGGTGGTTGCGGGGAATACACCCGGAGGATCGTGACCGGGTAAGTGATAAAGTAAAAGAGGCCACTGATAATTACCAGCATTCCTGGCAGGATGAATATCGTTTTAAATGCGCCGATGGCCAGTACAAGCACATACAGGATAAGGGATTTGTCATTTATGAAAATGGGTTGCCGGTTAAAATGATCGGTTCGCTCCACGATATATCTGCACTGAAGGAACTGGAAAACAAACTGGCCGACGAAAGATTGCAACGCCAGAAAGAAATGTCTGAAACAGTGATCAGGGTACAGGAAAAAGAAAGGACCCGTATCGGTCATGAGCTCCACGATAACGTGAACCAGCTTCTCTCCACGACCATGTTGTTTATTGACATGCTTACCACGGATGGTAAAGAACAAAAACAAATAAAGAGCAAAAGCATAGAATATATCAAAACCGCTATCGAAGAGATCAGGAAATTATCCAAAGAGCTGGCCGTTCCCCATTTCAAAAAACAGGGATTGGTTGACAGTATTCACTCTCTTATTGAAGACATTCATTTAGCACATGCTATAAAAATAAAGTTTACACATGACCTGGAAAGCGACCTTCTTTCTTCCGGGAAAAAGATCACTCTTTTCAGAATCATACAGGAGCAGCTGAAAAATATTCTTAAGCATAGTAAAGCCCGGAAAGCAGAAATATTATTGCAGATCCGCCATGATGATGTACAGTTGGTGATCAAAGACGATGGGGTTGGCTTCGATTCAAAACTTACTCACCAGGG
This sequence comes from Chitinophagaceae bacterium, assembly GCA_036520835.1. Lineage (GTDB taxonomy): Bacteria > Bacteroidota > Bacteroidia > Chitinophagales > Chitinophagaceae > VBAT01. Next base: position 6,734 of record DATDIX010000066.1, read on the forward strand.
GATTGGTCTATCAAACATTTATGAAAGAGTAAGCTTTTATAATGGCAAAGTGGATATAGAAACGGCACCCCGTAAAGGTTGTATAGTTACAGTTACTTTATCCTTATTATAATTAACCTTTATTACAAACAGGCATCACGAAGCATTTGCATATAGGCCGCCCCCTTTTCTCTTGCAAAAAGGATATTACGTTCGGGTATCTGCCCCGGGTCGGGATATTTTTTTAATGCCTGTTCAATGCTTTCTTCACGCAGCAGGTGCAGCATCGGGTAAATTGACCTGTTAGTATAGTTAGCCGCATCATCGGCTGTTGAAGCGGCAAAGCGGTATAGCGGATGAAAACTGGCTGCCTGGTAAACACCTTCATACCCGTTCTTCTTTATCATTTTCTCAGCGAGTGACACAAGGTCAATATAATCTTCAAACCCTGGGACCGCATTAGGCAAGATCAGCAAACTTGTTTCTATAGCTGAATTATCATCAAGCCTCCTGCATTCTTTTAAAAACGATTGCAGGCATTCGTCAGGCTTGTCACTGAATTCCACTTCGTAATGAATCGTATTCTGTCTTACCTCTTTTGCCGCAAAGGGACAAAAATTGCAGCCGATCACTACATCAACGATCCATTTTTTGGTCTGGCTAATGACCAGTTCTGTGTTGTTCATATACATTGGGTCTTACTGCCTGTTGTAATAATTCAAATTCTTTTTCTGACAGCTTTGTTGCTGTAGCGGTTGCTTCTTCCAATTGTTCCTTATTTCTTATACCCACCACCGCTGAAGCAACATCAGGATGATACAGTACATATTGTATAGCGGTTTGAGCGGGAGTACGATCAATACCGGTGACAGCATGTATGACCCCGCTGATCTTTGCTATCTCTTCCTTGCTATGATCCAAATATTCTTTCGCGGGTTTATTCACCAGTAGTCCCTGGGCCAATGCACCCCGTGCCAATACGGAGATATTACTATTATGCAAAAGGGTAAGTATGTTTTCTTCCGGCCGGCGGTCAGCTAAACTATATTGCATCATCACACTTACCATTGAAGATCGTTTTACGTACTCACTGATCACATTGGGACGAATGGATGAAATGCCATATTGCCTGATCTTTCCCTGTTGTTTCAGTTGTTCAAAAGCTTCGATCGTTTCATCAATAGGATCATTAATAGTTCCGCCGTGTAATTGATAGAGGTCTATATAATCTGTTTGTAACCTCCGTAAACTATCTTCCGCCGCCTGCAGGATATATTCTTTGCGTGGGTTCCAGTCCCAGCCGCTGCCATCTTTTCTCCATTGATTGCCCGCTTTGGTGGCCAGCACTATCTTACTCCTCATTTCCTTTATTGCCTTACCTGTTACTATTTCATTCATTCCTTTATCATAGAGATCTGCGGTATCAAAATAATTGATGCCCATATCTGCCGCCTGGTGAATGAGATCAATATTCTCCTTCTCTGTATTGGATGATAGCGACATGCACCCAAAACCTATTTCGGAAATACGAATGCCTGAGGGGCCTAATAACCGGTAATGCATAGTATAAAGATAAAAGAGCCGGCTTTGTTTGCGGGAAATGGTTATAAAAAGGCATCCTTTCCACAGGACTGCGGAAAGGATGGCTAAAAAGTAAAGGACGGTTACTTTAATCTACCCTGCCTGTTATGGCCAGGACCGGGTTTCTGTTTTATAGGCCAACCGGGGAACCGGCCGGCAAAAGTTTTCAAGGGGGTTTCAGAGGTTATTGGACCTGTATATCTTAAATTGGTTTTTAGTTGTTCCCTCGTTTGGAAGCACAAAGAACCCAATAAAAGAGAGCGCAAAAAATAGACAAGTATGCCATTAATAAGTAATATATGACCGGGAGGAAATGTAGAATTCTAACTACAGATATGAGACAAATAGTTGTCCGAAATGAAATAGAGAAGTGATATTGAATAAAAAAGGCCGACAAATGTCAGCCTTTCGCTCCCCCTGTTGGACTTGAACCAACGACCCTCTGATTAACAGTCAGATGCTCTAACCAACTGAGCTAAGGAGGAATTCCTTTTGGGGCAGCAAAAATAGGGATTTTAGCTTTTCAACAGGCTATTCACAATCAATTTTTACCGGAAAATATTCCAGCCACTGCCACCCACTTCCTGTCCTGCATATATGCCATCTTCCCTTGTCTCTACCGGCCAATGCTTTAAAAAGTATCCCTCGCCACTCACATTCCGGCCATTTTTCATATCATACTTATACCGGTGCAAAGGACAAACCACATTTCCCATGGCATCAATATGGCCATCGGCCAATATACCGTCGGCATGCGGGCATTTAAAAGCAAAAGCAAAGAGTAAACCGTTGAATCTGCCGATACATATCTTCTTCCCATCCATCTCTGTCACGGCAATATTATTACCGGCAAAATTCAGTTCGTTGATATGATCGGCGATCTTATGCCAGGTATATTCCTTTTCGGGCATCAATACAGAAATTCTGTCTTATAAGGATAACGCACTTTATACATCAGTCTTACTTTCTCCAATATACTACTGCGCAGCACATCAATATTCCTCCTTTCAATTGCAGAAATAAAAACAGCATTATCATTGGTCTCTCTTTGCCAGCGTTCACGCAGGTCTTCCAATATTTCATTCCTGGTGCTTTCTTCCAGCCACTCATCAAATGTCTGTTTTTCGTAAAGGTCCATCTTATTAAAAATGGTCAGCACCGGTTTGTCAAATGCTTTCAGCTCCTGTAATGTTTTATTGACAACCCCTATCTGCTCTTCATACCCGGGATGAGAGATATCCACCACATGCAATAAGATATCTGCTTCACGAACTTCATCCAGCGTACTTTTAAAACTTTCGACAAGGTGGTGCGGCAACTTGCGGATAAAACCAACCGTATCACTCAGCAGGAATGGTGTATTTTCAAAAACCACTTTGCTTGTTGTCGTGTCCAGTGTTGCAAACAGTTTATTCTCTGCAAACACATCCCTTTTGCTCAGCAAATTCATGATCGTTGATTTCCCGACATTGGTATAACCGACCAATGCAACACGGATAAATTCGCCGCGGTCTTTTCGTTGTGTAAAAGCCTGTTTATCTATTTCAGCCAGCCGTTTTCTTAATAATGAGATCTTATCCCTCACTATACGACGGTCCGTTTCTATTTCACTTTCTCCCGGACCCCTTGTACCGATACCACCACCCAAACGCTCAAGGTGTTTCCACATACCCCGCAGCCTCGGAAGGATATATTGATACTGGGCCAGTTCTACCTGTGCTTTTGCCTGTGCCGTCTTTGCCCTCCGGGCAAAAATGTCAAGAATAAGATCAGACCGGTCAATGGTCTTTACTTCCAGCTCTTTTTCAATGTTGTTGATCTGGGCTCCGCTCAGCTCATCATCAAAAATGGCGATGCGGATATCTTTGTCCCGTATATAGTTCTTGATCTCTTCCAGTTTTCCTTTCCCTACAAAAGTGCGGCTATGCGGATGCTCGAGCTTTTGTGTAAACCGTTTAACAGTTACAGCGCCTGCTGTTTCTGCGAGGAAAGCCAGTTCGTCAAGGTACTCCTGCACCTGCGGTTCAGTCTGGTCCTTCTGTATCAAACCAATCAGCACCGCTTTCTCTTCGTTTTGAATTGTATTTTTCTTATCGATCATATTAGTAAAATCCACCCGGTAAATGAGGGAGGCAAAGGTAAAAATATAAAAGCGACCCCTGATAAAAGGCCGCTTTTATATTTGATATTTTTATGAGTGTTATAATCCGCTTAAAGTGATCCCGATAGAGAAGGGCATTATTTTGGCGCCGGCATCTTCTTTTAATAATGGAGTCATCTGGTAACTTCCATATGCACTAAAATGACCCCATCCCACCCGTGCATGTGCTGAGACTCTTGTTGTATTAAAAAATCGTTTGCTGGACTCCTTCATTGTATAAGCGTTAAGAGTGGCATCATTCTCACTCTCCAGGTCTTTATTCTTAGTATAGGCTTTGACCATGGCGCCTACCTTAATACCAACCGCAAACTTGAAACTTTTGTCGCTGTTCATCGGGTTTTGGGTATATCGCAGTTCCAGCGGGGCTTCGAGATATACTGTGGTCAATTTTGTTTTCTTGAAATGGATAGTATCAGACTGGTCTTTGATCTGTAACACTGTACTGTTCTCTTTAATTCCTACAAAAGTTTCTTTAAATATGATATTGTCGGTAGATATGCCGGGGCCTAAAGCAATGCTGATTTTAGGGTTCGTCTTAAACGGAAAGTCGAACATGAAATAACCATTGATGCTTTTTGAAAAACCTTTTGGTGAGATAGAATCAGGTGCTCCGGCCCATCCGGTATATCCAAATTGAAAAACAAGGTGATCATTGGGGCGGCCCGACAGGTCAATGGAAGGTTTTTTCTTAGGGGCGGTTTTTAAGCTGTCCTGTGCGAAAAGAGATGTTATCAGCAAGGAGCTTAAAGCGAGCAGAAAAATTTTCTTCATAAATTGATAAGTGAGGGACAAATGTATTTTCATCCCGGTTAACAAAAGGTTAAAGAACCTATTGATTTTTAGAGTTGAGCAATTTTAATGAGTTGCAGAATACGTTCCCTGTTCTTCCACCCCTTTAATTGTTTTTCCCTTTTAAGAGCTCCTGCTTTTCCAGAATAACATTCCGTATAGCAAATTTCCCAGTCTTTGGCTTTAGCGGTAAAGCCTTTATGCCTGGCCAAGTGTTTTTTAAGTCTTTCTTGGGGGTTCTCCGAACAACCTATATAATAAAGGTCTAGGCTGACTGAATAAAGGATGTAAACAAAACAAAGCATCCTGTGATTTTGTGGACCCTGTTGGGATCGAACCAACGACCCTCTGATTATGAGTCAGATGCTCTAACCGTCTGAGCTAAGGGTCCAGTCCCGACAGTTGCCGGGAAAATATTTTATTATTAAAAGAACTTCAATGATCGAACCAACGACCCTCCCGACCTGGGTCGGGATGCTCTAACCGTCTGAGCTAAGGATCCAGGCAATTTTGATTGCCGAGGCGCAAAAATAGAAAAATATGGTTAAGAAACAGCTATTTGACCTCTTCAAAATCAATATAATCTCCGCTGGGAGATTTGGAAGAGGCTTTTTGTGAAGCCCCCTGTTGGTTAAAACCCTGCTGTTTCGCCTGCTCTTCCTGCATACGTTCATGCATTTCCCTGAATTTTTTTTTCACCTGGCGGGTGGTTCTATAGACCGGGATAATGAAATCAAAGATCAGCTTATATAAAAACCAGGCCAGCAAAGCATATAAAAGAATCCGTATCATAATTGACCGCAAAGCTACAATTCAGCCATTATTCTGGCCGGATTGCAGATAAAAAGCTTAGTTAAACCAATAGCCGGGATTGTAATTTAGTTTTTTGGGAGTAATATCCTTTTTCCCCTACTTTTGCACCGGAATCAGATAACAGAAGGGAACGAAGTCGTTCCCTTCTTCTTTTATCCACTATGAACATTGAAGATCAGATAAAAGCGCTGGAGCAAAAAACAGGGGCATTAATTGCTGAAGAACCGGGAATTTTTCTCGTCGAGGTCAGGATCAAGCCTACCAATAATGTAAAGATCTTTTTAGATGCTGACGATGGGGTAAGTATTGATAAGCTGGTACAGTATAACAGGAAACTATACAGGAATCTTGAAGAGACTGGTTTTTTTCCGGGGGGTGATTTTTCCCTGGAAATATCATCACCAGGGCTGGATGAGCCTCTGAAACTTTACCGGCAATATTTGAAAAATATCGGCCGCCCTGTTGAAGTGATAACTAAAGATGGTGCCCGGACAGAAGGAAAACTGTTAAGCGCCACCGAAACAGAGATCGTCGTGGAAGAAGAAAGGGGCAAGAACAAAAAGAAAGAAGTGATATCACATATCATTTTATTTGATAACATAAAAACAACAAAAGTTCAAATTAAATTCTAACAGCTTTGAGCATGAGCTATGAGTGATCCCGGAAGTTTTCGGAGCAGCCCGCAGCAAAAGCTCACAGCCTTCTAAACAGGAGAGTTATGGCAAGTATTAATCTTATTGAGGCATTCCAGGAATTCAAAGATGCTGAAAACATTGACCGCCCTACTATGATGAAAGTGGTAGAAGACGTATTCAAGACCCTGCTTCGCAAAAAATACGGCAGTGATGAAAATTTTGATGTCATTGTTAATGCAGAAAAAGGTGACCTTGAGATCATCCGCCGCCGGATGATAGTAGAAGACGGACAGGTAGAAGACCCGTTGGCGCAGATTGGTTATACTGACGCTACCAGGATTGAACCGGACTTCGAAGTAGGGGAAGAATTATACCAGGAAATTGACCTCTATGATTTTGGCCGCCGGGCCATACTTGCGGCTAAACAAACATTGGCGAGCCGTATCAGCGACCTGAAAAAAAATGTGCTGGCGAAAAAATACGGTGACCGGGTTGGAGAGATCATCAGTGCTGAGGTTTACCAGGTTTGGAAAAAAGAAATCTTACTGCTGGATGAAGAAGGCAATGAATTAATATTACCAAAGAGCGAGCAGATACCCCAGGATTATTTTAAAAAAGGAGAGAATATCCGTGCGGTGGTGAAAAAGGTGGATATGAAAAATAACAGCCCTGTTATCATTCTTTCCCGCACTTCACCCGAATTCCTGGCCAAATTGCTGGAAATCGAAGTACCGGAGATATTTGATGGATTAATTGTGATAAAGAAAATTGTTCGTGATCCGGGAGAAAGAGCTAAAGTTGCTGTAGAATCTTATGATGACCGTATTGATCCTGTTGGCGCCTGTGTGGGTATGAAGGGAAGCCGTATTCATGGCATAGTTCGTGAACTGAAAAATGAGAATATTGACGTCATCAACTGGACAAGTAATACCCAGCTATTGATCCAGCGTTCATTAACACCGGCTAAGATCACCAGCATGGAACTGGACAATGAAGGCAAACACGCAAGTGTTTACCTGAAACCAGACCAGGTCTCATTAGCGATCGGTCGCCGCGGCGTGAATATCAAACTGGCCTGCGAATTGACAGGGTATGAACTGGATGTTTACCGCGATGCAGAAGATGAAACAGAAGAGTTTGACATTGATCTTGAAGAATTCAGCGATGAAATAGAACCGTGGATCATTGATGAATTAAAACGTGTAGGTTGTGATACCGGCAGAAGCGTATTGGCATTAAGCGCAGAAGAGCTGGAACGCAGAACTGACCTTGAAAAAGAAACTATTGCAGAATTAAGGAAAGTGTTGCAGGAAGAATTTAAAAAGGAATAACGAGGTGAGTGATCAGTGGTGAATGGTGAGTGGGCTACACTCATTACTCACCACTCACCATTGACTATTGACTAATAAAAAAACTGAATGGCAGAATTAAAACTTCCAAGATTATTAGGCGCAGCCAAAGAGTTCAACATTGGCCAGGATACATTAATTGATTTCCTGATCGGGAAAGGATTTCCGAAGGATGACCTGAAACCCACGTCCAAGCTGACGGAGGAAATGTACCGCTCTTTGCAAATGGAATTCCAGGGCGATAAGGCTGCAAAGATGAAAAGTGACCAGGTTGATCTTCCTAAAGGAGCACAGGCTGAAGCAAAAAAGAAAAAAGAAGAAGAAGAGATCCTCTTCAAGAAAGAAGAGAAGAAAGTTGCCGCTAAAAAAGAAGAGCCGGTGGTGGAAGTGGTAAAACCTGCCAAAAAAGAGGAGCCACCGAAAAAAGAAGAAGAGATAGTGAAGATCGAAGTTCCTGAAATTGAAAAGCCCAAAGTAATTGATAAAATTGACCTGTCTGCTATAGACTCATCAACAAGGCCAAAAAAGACCGTTAAGAAAAAAGCAGATCAGGCAGAAACACCTGCGAAAGAAGAAAAGGCGGAAACAAAAAAGAAAAAATCAAAGAAAGAAGAAGAACCTGCTCCTGTAGCTGAAGGAAAGAAAAAAGCAAAAGTTGAAGAGGTTGCAGAAAACGAAGAGGTCGAAGCCGATGGCACTGGTCTTATTGAAAATATTAAAGCGGACAAATTAGAAGGCCCGAAGATCCTGGGTAAGATCGAACTCCCGGTTGATAATGATACAAGGCCAAAAAAAGACGAGAAAAGAAAAAGAAAACGTATTCCTATTGAGAAGAAAGAGGTAAAACCCGACAACCAGAACAGGGATAGAAGACCTGGTCAGCAAGGCCAGGGGGCAGGAACGGGCGGAGGAGGATTTAATCGTGGCGGTCAGCAGAACAGGGGTGGCGGAGGACGCAGAGATAACAGGGGTGGTGGCCGTCGTGAAGACAAACTGATTGACGAAAAAGAAATACAGGAAAAAATAAGAGAAACGCAAGCCCGGTTAGCCGGCGCTGGCGGAAGAGGAAAAAGTTTAAAAGCCAAGATCCGTCGTGAAAAAAGACATGGTGCGGCCGAAACAGCCGGCGATGCCGCTGCAGATAATAAACTGCTGGTAACCGAATTCATCAGTGTTAGTGAATTAGCCAACCTGATGGATGTAAGTTTTGCAGATGTTATTAGTAAATGTATGGGATTGGGCATCATGGTGTCCATTAACCAGCGTCTGGATGCGGAAGTAATAGAGCTGGTCGCCAGTGAATTTGGTTTTGATGTGGAGTTCATAGATATGGAAAAGCAGATGGAGATGGAAGAAGGGGATGATGAAGAAGATAGTGAAGATGAATTAAAGCCGCGTTCACCCATTGTTACCATCATGGGTCACGTTGACCACGGTAAAACATCCTTGCTCGACTATATCCGCAGCGCTAATGTGGTAGCAGGTGAGGCCGGCGGTATCACACAACACATAGGTGCCTACCAGGTTGAATTACCAAACGGAAAACAAATCACATTCCTGGATACTCCCGGTCACGAAGCGTTTACGGCGATGCGTGCAAGAGGCGCCAAGGTTACAGATATTGCTGTGATAGTAATTGCCGCTGATGATGCGGTGATGCCACAGACCCGTGAAGCTATCAGCCATGCGCAGGCGGCGGGTGTGCCGATGATCTTTGCGATCAATAAGATTGACAGGGACGGAGCCAACCCCACAAAAATATATGAGCAGCTTTCGCAAATGAATATACTGGTAGAAGAATGGGGCGGTAAGTTTCAAAGCCAGCAGATAGCAGCCAAGAGCGGATTGAATATTGATAAACTACTGGAAAAAATATTGTTGGAAGCCGAATTGCTTGACCTGAAAGCAAATCCTGACCGGGAAGCGACCGGAACTATTATTGAAGCCTCTTTGGATAAAGGACGTGGTTATGTCGCCACATTATTGGTAGAGAACGGAACACTGAGACCTGGTGATCTTCTCGTAAGTGGGCAGTACTATGGCCGCGTAAAAGCCATGTTCAATGAAAGAAATAAAAAAGAAGAAGAGGCTGGTCCTTCAGCACCTGCTGTGATATTGGGATTGAATGGCGCACCACAAGCTGGTGAAAAATTCAAAGTGTATGCAGATGAAGCAGAGGCAAAGGAAATAGCGAATCGCCGTGCACAGATATTGAGAGAGCAGGGTATGCGAGCTAAGAAACATATTACGCTGGATGAGATCGGTCGCCGTCTTGCCCTGGGTAGCTTTAAAGAACTGAAGATAATCATCAAGGGTGATGTGGACGGATCTGTAGAAGCGCTGAGCGATTCATTGCAAAAACTTTCTACACAGGAGATATTGGTGAGTGTGATACACAAGGGTGTAGGCCAGATCAATGAAAGTGATATTGTGCTGGCAGAAGCATCGGATGCCATCGTTATTGCATTTAACGTACGGCCTTCGCTGCAGGCAGCAAGACTGGCAGACAATGCGGGTATCCAGATCAGGATGTATTCTATCATCTACAATGCCATTGAAGAAGTGAAGAGTGCGATGGAGGGTATGCTGGAACCAACGATACAGGAAAAGATCGTGGCTAATGTGGAGATCAGGGATGTATTCAAATTCGATAAAGCCATTGTAGCGGGTTGCTACGTAAGAGATGGTAAGATCAAACGTGATTCCAAGGTTCGCCTTATCCGTGATGGTATCGTTATTTACCCGACGGCAGAAGGCGCTAATGCCGAACTGGCATCATTAAAACGATTCAAAGACGACGTAAAAGACGTTCAGGCTGGTATGGAATGCGGCCTGACGATCAAGAATTATACTGATTATAAAGTGGGAGATGTTGTGGAAGCTTATGAACAGGAAGAAGTAAAAAGAACTTTATAAGCTTTTAGCTGATAGCCTTTAGCTATTAGCCAGATAGGAGATGCTTCAGTGCGCTAATAACTAAAAGATTAGGGCTAACAACCTTTCCCATCAAACTTTTGTTAAATACCCTTCTACCTATTTACCGGGTTGACCGGTAAAGCTACTTTTGAATACTATGTTTAACTTAAAAAGAACACTGACTGCCTTCTTCCTGCTTTTTACAGGTATTCTTGGGGCGCAGGGTCAGCCTAAAAAAGCAGTTGCAGATAAAATTATTGCCGTTGTCGGCGACCGTATCATTCTGTATTCTGATATCAAGAACTCTATTGCAGATATTGCACGCCAGGGCGGAAATGTTCCTGATAACGCAGAATGCCTGATAGTTGAACAGGCCGTTGTTTCGAAAGTGCTGATGCTGCAGGCCGAAAAAGATTCATTGCCTGTTACCGACGAAGAAGTAGAAGCTGAGTTGGATCAAAGGGTCCGTTATTTCATCAACCAGGTAGGCAGCCAGGAAGAATTGGAAAGATATGCAGGCAAATCTGTTTACCAGATCAAAGATGATGCAAGAGAATCTGTAAGGGAAAGAAAGCTGGCAGAAGCCATGCAGCAAAAGATAGTATCTGGTGTTAAGATCACACCGACAGAAGTAAAAACTTTTTTTGAAAAGATACCTAAGGATAGCCTTCCCTTCTTTGAATCAGAACTGGAAATAGGCCAGATCATTCTTTATCCAAAAGCGTCCCGCGAACTGGAACAGTATATTGTTTCAGAAATGAACAATTATAAGAAACAGATCGAGTCAAAGACCGCCTCTTTTGAACAGTTGGCCAAAAGATATTCGGAGGACCCGGGCAGTAAAGATCGTGGTGGCCAATACCAGGTAAACCGAAATGAAAAATCATGGGACCCGATCTTTCTTTCTACTGCATTCCGGTTGAAAGAAGGAGAGATATCTGCACCGGTAAAATCAAAATTCGGATTTCACATCATACAAATGGTAGAAAGAAACGGCGATGATGCCGTTGTAAGACATATCCTTCGGATTCCTCCTGTAACGGATGCTGAGATCAACCAGGCAAAGAGCAGGTTAGATACTGTGCGTTCAAAAATAGTGGCCGGAACTATTGGCTTTAATGAAGCAGCAAAAAAATACAGCGATGCAGAAGAAGCAAAGTTTACCGGGCCCTATATTCTTAACCGTGACGGTTCGCAATATGTCACCATTGACATGCTTGACAAGGAAATGGTAGCACAGCTCAGCAAAATGAAAATAGGAGAATATTCCCTGCCTACGGCTTTTACCAGCGAGCAGGGGAAGAAGGGTGTTCGTATCGTTTATCTTAAATCCCGTTCAGAGCCGCATCGTATGAACCTGACTGACGATTACAGCAAAATTTCACAAATGGCGCTGGAAGAAAAGAAAGGATTGGCGCTGGACAAATGGATGAGAACAAAGATCCCGACCTATTATATAATGGTGGACGGGGTAACGTCTGCTGAATGTCCGCAGGTGCAGAAATTTGCAAGCTCAGACAGCAAAGGATTTTAATTGCTGCCCATATAAATACAAAAGCCGGTTTCTTGTAAGATGAACCGGCTTTTGTATTTTATCACTGAACTTTATAACAAAGCGTCAATTCTCTTTGCCAGTTTTCTATCTTTCTCCGTTACAATATCACCGGCATCATGCGTACTTAACCATACTTCAACCGTATTATACACGTTGGTCCACAATGGATGATGGTCCATCTTTTCAGCTTCAATAGCCACTCTCGTCATAAATGCAAAAGCTTCGCTGAAGTTTTTGAACTGGAATTTCCGGTATAATTTGTTGTTTTCTTCGTTCCACATACGCTTGATATTTTAAAATACAAGGTTCTCTTTGTTCTTTATTTTTTCATTCGTCAGTTCGGCCACCAGCTGAACACCATGAATACTTTTAATGGAACTGATCGTTTGTTGTAATAAATCATCAGACACTATGTCCCCTTTCATCAGCCACAGAAAATCAAAATGTTTGAATTCAGGCAATAAGTATTCCCCGTCATGCTGATTGTCGTAAACAAAATAAGATAATGACCCTGTCGGTTCACAATATTCAAATACTGTAAAAAAATAATCCCTTTTCTTTCTTTTCAGTTGTATCTCTATATCATGGTTGATGCGAAAATCCATACCCAGCACATTATTCAGGTGCCAGCAGAACTGGTAGTCCTTTACCGGGGCCATAATGCCGAGCAGTCTTGTATCCCCGAAGAATTCTTCGGCCAGTTCGTGGTTATTAAGCGAAAGTTTGAATGACCGGTCGGCCATGATCGTGCGTTTACAACAATTTACATATTAAAATTCAACGGAAGCCTCCATTGTTTCATTTCCTCTTTTGAATTTCACTTTTGTTTTATCGCCCTTTTTGAATTTGCCAAGCGTTTGCATGTAGGTTTCAACGGAACTGATGGGATGATCTCCTAACTGAATAATAATATCGCCTGCTTTTATTCCTGCTTTTGATGCAGGTCTCCCTTCCGTTACACCATCAGCTCTTACCCCTGTGCCGCTAAATGTATAGTCAGGCATGATCCCCATGGTTACGCTGAAAGCCCGGGTGCCTATTTGAGGTTCTCTTGTTTTCAAAAAAGCCAGCTTCTGGTTTTCTTTATTCAGGTTTGTAATGACGCTATTGATATAATTAATAACATTCAGCTCACCGGTATAATTTATTTTGTCTGCATCATCAGAGGGACGATGATAGTCCCTGTGCTGACCGGTAAAGAAGAATAAAACCGGTATATCTTTCCTGTAAAAGGTAGTATGGTCGCTGGGGCCGCTGCCACTTGAATCTGTTTTAATAACAAAAGACAGTTTTTTATCCTGTGTATTAATTACCGAAGCCCATTTCGGAGAAGTGCCATAACCACCAACTGATAAT
>DATDIX010000067.1:0-3502 GCA_036520835.1 Chitinophagaceae bacterium
TGTCTGGTCCGGAGTCAATCATAACTTTTACGGGAAAAAGCGAATCATTAATTACAGCACCAGGCCTTTATTGGTAAAACTTAACTATAATACCGTAGAAGGAATAGCCCTGGTGGTTGATCAGACGATCCGGTTATCACCGCGAACAGGTAAAGCTGATTACAGCCTTGGCTCGGTCACCCGTTATGGATTCAGCAATCAACATCTTAACTGGTATGGTGATTTCACCATACATCCAAGAGGACTTAACAGTGCACTTCGTAACCGCTACCTGAAATTCTCAGGAGGAAAGCGTACATCCCAATTCAATCCTGAAACCCCGATCGATCCCTTACCCGATGCGGTCACTATATTATTCTGGAAAGAAAATTATATGAAACTGTATGAGAACTGGTTTGGAAGGGCGGAATTCAATACAAAAACAGAAAGTGGTGTCCGGCTGAACTTTCATGCTACCTATGAAGACAGGATACCGGTTGAGAACAGCACTGATTTTTCGTTTGTCAAGAAAGACAAGGAATTTCTTCCTAATCATCCGTATGAACTCGCAGACATTCCTTTTGAGAAACACCAGGCACTGGTAGCCGGAGCAAAAATAACCTGGCAGCCGGGGCAACGGTATATCCAATTCCCGAATTACAAAGCTGCAATCGGTTCTGATGCACCAATCCTTACACTGGAATACAACAAGGGACTGGAAAAAATTTTAGGCAGCGATGTGAACTTTGACAAGTGGAAGTTCTCGGTAACAGATAATTTAAATTTCAAGTTAGGTGGCGAGTTTAAATACAGGATCAGCATTGGCGGCTTCCTGAATAACAAAAAAGTGGAAATACCCGATTTCCAGCATTTCAATGGCAACCAGGTTTATTCTATCCGTAAATACCTCAACGCTTTCCAGTTAGCACCTTATTACGAGTATAGCAACACAGAAATTTTTTTTACGGTAGTTCATTTCGAGCATCATTTTAATGGATTGCTTACAAACAAGATCCCGCTGTTCAACAAACTGAAATGGTACCTCGTGGCAGGGTCCAACGCCTTTTATGTAAACCAGGAAAATTATTATGTTGAAGCTTTTTTAGCTGTTGAAAATATCCTGAAGTTTTTCCGGCTTGATTTCATCAATGCTTACCAGCCGGGACTTAATTATAAGTTTGGTGTAAAGATCGGCGCCGGTGGTCTTCTTGGTGGAAAGATAAAGTTTGATAAAGACGAATAAAGGATGATAGCCTTCCTTCATTATCTGCCCTTGGCAATTTTTATCAATAACAGTATCTTTGTCCTGTTTAAAATTTTTGACTGCCAGGCAAGCGGTCGCAAAAATTTACCCATGGCAATACTACATAACCGCATCTCTCAAAAAGAGCTGAAAGAGCGTCTGTACCAGGAAACTGAACCCCGCACTACCATTTCCTTTTACCATTATTTTCCTATTACTGATCCGGCTCAGTTCAGAGATGAGCTGTATAAAGGACTAAATGAACTAAAGGTGTTTGGCCGCATCTATGTGGCGCATGAAGGCATCAATGCACAGATCAGTGTTCCGGAAAGTAATTTCGAGGCGTTAAAGGGCCACTTGTATTCCATTGAACCGCTCAATGGCACCAGGCTTAATATCGCAGTTGATGATGATGGAAAATCTTTCTGGGTATTGAAAGTAAAAACGAGGGATAAGATCGTTGCCGATGGTATCAGCGATCCGGGATTCAGCATGGAAAACAAAGGAAGATATGTGGATGCCGCACAAATGAACGAATTAATGAATGACCCCGATACGGTGATCATTGATATGCGTAACCATTATGAATTTGAAGTAGGCCATTTTGAAAGTGCCCTGGAAGTTCCGAGTGATACCTTCAGGCAGCAATTGCCCATGGCAGTTGACATGATGAAAGAAAAAAAGGAGAAGAACATTATTATGTATTGTACCGGTGGCATTCGTTGTGAAAAAGCATCGGCGTACATGCTGCATAATGGATTCAAAAATGTATTTCACCTGGAAGGAGGCATTATCAATTATGCGAGGCAGGTAAAAGAAAAGGGGCTGGAAAGTAAATTCATCGGGAAGAATTTTGTGTTTGATGAAAGGCTGGGGGAGCGGATCACCGAAGATGTTATTGCCAAATGCCATCAATGCGGCAAACCAGCCGACACACATACCAACTGTAAGAACAGCGGTTGCCATCTTTTATTTATTCAATGTGAAGATTGCGCTGCTAAATATGAAGGCTGTTGCAGCAAAGAATGTCTCGATGTAATTCATCTGCCGGAAGAGGAACAAAAAATGATCAGGGCGGGTACAGATAAAGGACAGAATATCTTTAATAAATCAAAAGAGAGACTCAGGCCTTTGCTAAAGCGCAAAAACTAAGAGGCTAATTGATACCGATCCATTTCAGGCAAACAGGTTTTCCCACATCTATTCGTTTCCCTGTATCAGTTAATAATCCTGTTGTTTTGTCTCTTTTGAAGATCACGACCTGGTCGCTGCCTTGGTTGCCCACCAATAAGAAGTCACCCGTTGGGTCAAAATTAAAATTGCGTGGTGTTTTGCCTAACGTTGACTGATGCCCAGCAATAGTCAGCTTGCCATTTTTCTTATTGATCTTAAAAATGGCGATCGTATTTGAATTGGAACGGTTAGATGCATATAAAAAATTACCATCACGAGAAACATGAATATCAGCGCTGCCTGCAAAACTGCTGTCATTAGCAGGCATGGTACTGATACGTTGAATATTTTTTAATGAACCATTCTTGTATTGATAAGCTACTACAGTCCCGCTCAGCTCTTCTATTAAATAAGCGTATTTATTAGTGGGGTGAAAAGTAAGATGCCGCGGCCCGGCGCCATCAACCGATTTGGCAAAAGGCTGTTTGGCGGGAGTTAGTTTACCTGTTGCTGCATCAAAGGCATAGATCATCACTTTATCAATACCGAGATCAGGCACAAAGAGGAACTTGTTATCGGCAGAAAACAAAGTACAATGAACATGTGGTTTCTCCTGCCTTTGTTTATTCACCCCGGATCCTTCATGCTGAATATGTGTCGTTGCCTTCCCAAGACTGCCATCGGCATTCACAGGAAGAACAGACAGGCTTCCGCTGCTGTAATTACCGGCCACTACCCATTTACCGGTCTTGTCAATTTCAACATAACAGGGATGATCGCCTCCCGTTGGCTGCTGATTGATATGCGCAAGTCTTCCTGTTGTTTTATCAAATGAAAAGGCTGATATCTCTCCGCCTTTGCCATTGTTCCCTGCATTTTCTAAAACTGCATATACATATTTCTGGTCCGGTGAAATAGCCACATAGGAAGGATTTGAAGTATGCACATGACTTACTTCTTTATAAGAGCCATCACTGCTGTTGAATTTATAAACATAAATGCCTTCGCTTTTGCCCCCGGTATAGGTTCCTGCGATGAGGTAGTTTTCCTGGCTGGCTGAAGTCAAAAGGATCATTAATGCAATCGTTGATAAGATCAGATTTTTCA
>DATDIX010000068.1:0-3570 GCA_036520835.1 Chitinophagaceae bacterium
CCTGTGGCTTTGGTGTTCCGCTGTATGATTATGCAGGAGAAAGGGATATTCATTTTGAATGGGCAGAAAAGAAAGGGGCAGATGGGCTTCATGAGTATGTTCAGCAGAACAATCTGAAAAGCCTGGATGGGTTGCCGACGGACCTGGGATTAAAGCAATAACAATTATAAGCCGGAAAGACCGTAAATTTAACTGCACTAAAATCAACCACTATGCAACATTCAAAGTATTTGCCAGCCTTCCTGGCGTTCTTTGTTTTATTCCTCATAGGTTGTTCTTCCGGTAAGAAACAATCAGATGATAAGCTGGGGGATATTGATTTTACTGTTACCGGTAAGGCC
The DNA here is from genome assembly GCA_036520835.1 of Chitinophagaceae bacterium. Taxonomy (GTDB): domain Bacteria; phylum Bacteroidota; class Bacteroidia; order Chitinophagales; family Chitinophagaceae; genus VBAT01. Next base: position 342 of record DATDIX010000068.1, read on the forward strand.
GAAGCCCAATCGTCATTTAAAAAAGCCATGTTACTGCTGCATAGTTTTGAGTACGAAGATGCAGCCGAAGCATTTCTTGAAACGAGGAAATCCGATCCCGGTTTTGTGATGAGCTACTGGGGCGAAGCCATGACATACAATCATCCGCTGTGGCGGGAACAGGATTATGAAAAAGGCAACAAGGTATTGCAGCAACTGGCCCCGACAGCTGCGGAAAGGAATGCGAAAGCAAAAACTGAACTGGAAAAGGATTTTATTAAAGCCGTTGACATATTATATGGAAGCGGTAATAAAACCGATAGAGACAGCAGCTATTCCGCTTACATGAAAGTCCTGTATGAAAAATATCCGGGCAATACTGAAATAGCATCTTTTTACAGCTTATCGCTCATCGGGTATGGTCTCAATAGCCGGCAGGCAAAGCTTCTTGAGCAGGCTGCTGATATTGCGAAAGAAGTTCTGGCAAAAAATCCCCGGCACCCGGGGGCATTACATTATGTTATCCATGCTTACGATAACCCGGAGCATGCAGCAGCAGCATTGGCCACGGCTGATAAATATGCCATAGTCGCTCCTGATGCCGGTCATGCATTGCATATGCCCACGCATACCTACCTGGCCCTTGGCTTGTGGGATAAGGTTGTCAGCAGTAATGAAGTGTCATGGGCAGCTGAAAAACAAAGAAAGGAAAGAAAAAAACTGGATAATGATGCATTGGGTTACCATTCCTATTACTGGTTATTATATGGCTACCTGCAGCAGGGCAAAAAAGACATTGCACGGAAAATGGTGGATAGCATGCAGCAATATTGCAGCACACTCCCCAGCCCGGTAGCAAGAGCACATATCACTTTTTTAAAAGCAACTTACCTGGCTGAAACAGGTGATTATACAGGTGCTGTTACCCAAATTTCTTTCCCGCTCGGCGACCTGAATATTCAGACCCGTTCCCGTGATTATTTTGTAAAAGGGATGAATGCCTGGCAACGGATCGATGCGGATGGATTGGACAAGATCATACGTGAGTTATCAGCATTACGCCTTGTAGAACAAACAAAAGTATCAGGCACCGGGCTTAGGGTTTGCGGAAATATCAACAGGTCAATTCCTACCCTTTCCGATCTGCAGCAAACAGAAGTGATAGAACTGGAATTAAAAGCTATGCTGGCCCGGATGAAAAAAGATGAGGCCGCTGCTGAACGTTTTTTGAAACAGGCAACGGAACTGGAAACCATTACTACCTATGCTTACGGCCCGCCAAGGATCGTAAAACCTTCTTTTGAAATGTATGGTGAATGGTTACTGGAAATGAATAAACCGGCTGAAGCATTACAGCAATTTGAACTTTCTCTCAAAACGGCGCCCAATAAACTTTTATCTGTAAAAGGAAAAGAAGAGGCCGGAAAAAGATTAAAAAGTAATGCAGCGATCCTTCCGGCAACGAAAGTCATTAATAAAAGGTCATAAAGATATTTGTAAGATTATCATTTGGCCCGGCCTAAGGCCGGGCCAAATCAGTAAATTTGCTGCATGATCCGCGGTACAATAGAAATTGTTGCCAGCAGTTTTAAAATGGCGCTGCAGGAATTGTGGAAGAACAAACTCCGCACTTTTCTTTCCCTGTTCGGTATTACGATCGGCATCTTCTGCATTATCGGCGTACTGGCTGTAGTGAACAGCCTGGAACAAAATATCCAGAACGAACTAAAATCGCTTGGCACCAATACCATTTATGTTGACAAATGGGATTACACTGCCGGTGGCGGACCTGATTATCCCTGGTGGAAATATGTGAACCGGCCTTCTCCAAAGTATGAAGAAGTAGATCATATCAAAGAAAGAACCCGCAGCGCCAGGTATGCTGCTTATGCGATCAACCGGTCAGACAATGTGGAATTCGGCGGCAATATCCTGTCGAACATCAATATCTATGGCATCAGCGAGGACTTTGAGAATATACAACCCTTCGAGATCAGCTATGGCCGTTATATGTCTGATGCGGAATTTGGCCGCGGCACCAATTCGGTAGTGATCGGTTATGAAGTGGCTGAAAAATTATTCGGCAACCCCGAAGTGGCGGTCGGCAAAGAGATCGGCACAAGAGGAAAAAAACTGCATGTACTGGGTGTGATCAAAAAACAGGGCCAGCAGATGATCGGCGGATGGAATTTTGACCAGAGCATTGTGATCCCCTACCGCTTTGCCCGGAATATGATGAATGAACTCAGATCTGACCCGGTGATCATGGTGCAGGGACAGGATAACCTGACCAGCAAAGCGCTGAAAGATGACCTGACCGGAACGATGAGAGCCCTTCACCGCCTGAGCCCGATGAAGGAAGCGGATTTCGCATTAAATGATATCAATGATTTCAGCGATGCCATCAGCGAAGCATTTGTAGGGTTGAATATCGGGGGCGCTGTTATTGGTGGTATAAGTTTGATCGTTGGTTTGTTTGGTGTAGCAAATATCATGTTCGTTACCGTTCGGGAACGTACAGGGCAGATCGGCCTCAAAAAAGCGTTAGGTGCAAAGAAGAGAATTATATTAACGGAATTCCTCCTTGAATCTGCTTTCCTTTGTATCATCGGTGGCCTGATCGGGCTGACATTGGTTTTTCTACTGACACTGATACTCAGCGGCGCTTTAGATTTCCCGATCTATATTTCTGTCGCTAATATGGTATGGACATTTTGTATTTGCCTGGCAGTGGGTATCATTGCCGGTATAGTGCCTGCTATCAAAGCGGCAAAGATGGATCCGGTAGTGGCGATCAGGAGTAAATAATCAGCCAATTTGTAGATTTGCCGATGTGATAATGAACAGTTATCCCGTGGTTCAGCCGGTAATTGAACAAATTAATTATGCAGGACATCCCAAAAGAAAACCTGATAGTTCGTCTCACGCTTGAATTTGCGATTGAAATCGTAAAGTACTGTGATGGGCTGGAAGAGAAAAGAAAATATGTAATTGCCCGTCAACTACTGAGATCAGGAACATCTATAGGCGCTAATGTAAGGGAAGCACAAAACTCAGAAAGCAAACCTGATTTCATACATAAATTTAAAATTGCTGCCAAAGAAGCTGAAGAAACGGAATATTGGCTGTTGATTTGCAAAAATTCCGCAGGATATCCGGAAATAAGCGATCTGATGACCAAATTAAAATCTATCCAAAAAGTAATAAACAAAATAATAGCCACATCAAAAGCCTGAAGTGCAAATTGGCA
>DATDIX010000069.1:0-10414 GCA_036520835.1 Chitinophagaceae bacterium
GTCGTTACTGCTGCATTTGCCGTACCAAGGGTGAATGTCACCGGACCACTTACACGGGCCCATGCATAAGTTGTTATTGTTCCATCGGCATCTGTACCGCTTCCGCTCAATGTAGTTGAGTTAACAGGCAATGTAATAGTTCTATCAGGACCAGCGTTTGCAACCGGCGCCTGGTTAGCCGCAGCATTTACTGTTACCGTTATATCATCTGTTGAGGAAGCGCCGTCATCATCTGTAACAGTTAACCTGAATACATAGGTTCCCTGTACCAGGTTATTTAATCCTGTTGCCGCTGATCCGGCACTTGTAAATGTAAATGTTGTTGGCCCGCTTATACGACTCCATGCATAGCTCACTATCGTTCCATCTGCATCGGTTGATGTATTGCCGTTCAACGTTGTCGAATTGGACGGCAGGGTCATCACAATATCATTTCCTGCACGGGCTACCGGCGGCTGATTAGGTATCGTGGCCGGGTTAACGGTAACAATTACATCATCCGTTGCAGTTGCACCACCATTATCTGTTACGGTTAATCTGAACACATAAGTTCCCTGTACAAGATTGGTTAACGTTGTTGTCGCTGCATTAGCAGTACCAAACGTAAATGTTGTCGGACCGCTCACACGGCTCCACGCATAACTGGCAATATTCCCGTCAATATCTGAACCACTTCCGATCAATGATGTTGAATTGGCCGGCAACGTTAATGTAATATTATTACCGGCATTCGCTGAAGGCGCCTGATTGGCCGCAGCATTTACTGTAACCACTATGTTGTCAATATCTGTTGCACCTCCATTGTCGGTTACTGTCAGTCTGAATATATAAGTTCCCTGTACAAGGTTGGTTAATGTAGTTGTCGCGGCATTAGCGCTGCCCAATGTATAGCTTGCCGGGCCGCTGACATAACTCCATGCATACCCTGTTATCGTTCCGTCAAGATCTATTGATCCGCTTCCGTTTAATGTGGTTGAATTGACCGGCAGGTTTATCACGATGTTGATACCTGCATTGGCGATCGGCGCCTGGTTTGCCGGCACTGAAGCATTTACTGTAACATTCACATCATCTGTTGCAGTAGCGCCGCTGTTATCTGTTACCGTCAACCTGAACACATAGGTTCCCTGTACAAGGTTGATTAACGTAGTTGTCGCTGCATTGGCAGTACCCAGCGTAAATGTTGTTGGGCCACTCACACGGGTCCAGGCATATCCTGTTATTGTTCCATCAGGGTCTGTACCGCTTCCGGTTAATGTTGTCGAATTTACCGGTAAAGTGATAACAATATTGTTACCGGCATTGGCTGAAGGTAATTGGTTTGCCGCAGCATTTACCGTAACGGTTACATCATCCGTACCTGTAGCGCCGTTATTATCTGTTACGGTTAACCTGAATACATAAGTTCCCTGTACCAGGTTAGTTAAAGTTGTTGTGGCTGCATTGGCTGTTCCAAAAGTAAAGGTAGTTGGGCCACTCACACGGGTCCAGGCATAGCCGGTTATCGTTCCGTTAGGATCTGAACCACTTCCATTGAGTGTAGTTGAGTTTGTTGGCAGGGTCAGTGTAATATTATTACCGGCATTGGCTGTTGGCGGCTGGTTGGGCGCCGGGTTCACTGTTACTGTTATATCATCTGTACCGGTCAATCCGCTATTATCAGTCACCGTGAGTCTGAATACATAAGTTCCCTGTACCAGGTTAGTTAAAGTAGTTGTAGCTGCATTGGCACTGCCCATTGTGTATGTTGTCGGACCACTTATACGACTCCATGCATAACTGGTTATCGATCCTCCCGGATCGGAACCGCTTCCCGTCAGAGTAGTAGAGTTAACCGGTAATGTCAACGTAATATTAGCGCCTGCATTGGCTGTCGGGGGCGATGGAGCTGCATTCACGGTTACCGTTACATCATCTGTACTTGTCGCACCGTTATTATCTGTTACCGTTAACCTGAACACATAGGTTCCCTGCACAAGATTGGTTAACGTGGTTGTTGCTGCATTTGCAGAACCAAACGTATACGTTGTTGGGCCGCTTACACGACTCCATACATAACTTGATATAGTTCCGTCCGGGTCAGTACCGCTACCTGTTAATGTAGTTGAATTTACCGGAAGTGTCAGCGTTATATTATTGCCTGCATTGGCAGTTGGCGATTGGTTACCCGGCGCTGTTGGGGTTGGGGCGACATCATTATACGTTACATTGCGACCGATCTTGACATTGTCATAAAAAACAACCCAGGTGTTTGTCATCAGCCACCTGTTCATCCCCATTTTAAAATATGCCCCCTGGGCCCAACTAAGATTTGTTCTTGAGAAATAAGGCTGGCCATCAATCCATACCTCAACGCTTCCGCCTGAACTTGCCCAGTTAACGTGGAATACGATATCATACCAGCGGTTTGCTACAATGTTTTGCAGCCCTGTTGTCTGATGCGTACCCCCGCCTCCGCCGGATGGATTAACGGTTATATCAAATACTCCATTATCAGCATAAATGGCGAGCTCAGCGCTACCACTGCTGTTGGCTGGGTGCCATTGTGTGGTTACCCCATAAGCGCCAGTCCATGCAGTGCCAGCGGCATTATTCCCTTCAAAATACATTGACCATCCATACCACATATCACCCTGGTCATTGATATTGGGAAGTGTTAACTCTGCCCGGTAACCCGATGATACTGCCGGGTCGTTAGTGCGTACCTCTGATCTGAATGACTGGTTTCCTTCACGGGGATGATTTGTAGATGCTGTGACTGAATGTGAGCAGCAGCTTTGAGCGTTACTCCAGCCGGCAAAGGGATTAGCCCCTTCAAAGTTTGATTGAAAAAGAATCTGTCCAAAAAGAATGTTAGAACCGGCGAAAAGAAAGAAAATTAAGAGTAAAATTTTTGCATAGGGGTGTTTGGTTTTCATAGCAAATTAGTTGTTTTTCATAAATGTTGGATTTCTGTTGAGTTTTTCCTGCTCGTTCCTAAGCTGTTGAAAAACCCTGTCTATGATTTTACAAATATTATACCGAAGGGGGGAATACTTATAACAAACAACTAACAAATAAGACCATATGATGAATAATCGAGTATAATTAATCGGGCCTGTTGTGAAAACACCGAAGAATAATTACGCACAGAAAAAAACCCATTTTTTCCATAAGAAAAATACTAAGGGAAATTAATGGTAAACAACTACTGGTGAATATTCAGAAACTGGATCTTATCGACATACATATAATAAAGCATCCCGCCGGGTCGGCGGGATGCACGGTGGGTACAATCTTTGGTTTTCCATCCGTATGTAAAACGTTTCAATAAAAATTGATCATGATCAACTGCAGCCTCCCTGGTTACCACAATTCAAACATTTGTAACAGGTGCCGCTGCGCATCATAATATGACCGCATACATTACAGGCAGGCGCATCACTCTGCATATTCTTGGCGGCAGCATTAATAGCATCCAGCCCGCTGTCAACTTTTAATGATTGAGCTACCCTTTGATTCTTTACAGGCTGCGGAGCAACGCCTCCTGACGATGGAGTAACTCTTACACTTGATAATTCAGGTTCGACATATTCCAGGTTAGATGGAATATCATCCCAGTCATCTGCCCCGGTATTCATTAATTCGGGTTTATCCACTACATGAACAAGATCAGTACGTCCGAGATATTCATACCCCAGTACCCGGAAGATGAAGTCAACTATGGAAGTGGTTGATTTAATATTCGGATGTTCCACAAATCCTGACGGATCGAATTTGGTGAAAGCAAATTTGTCAACAAACTCTTCTAACGGCACACCGTATTGCAGCCCGATAGAAATGGAAATGGCAAAACAGTTCATCATACTGCGCATAGTAGCGCCTTCCTTTGCCATATCAATGAATATCTCTCCTAATGTGCCATCGCTGTATTCTCCTGTTCGCAGGAAAATAGCCTGCCCGTTAATCTTTGCTTTTTGGGTGAAGCCGCGGCGTTTTGCAGGTAATGCACGACGTTCTACAATGCTGGCCAGTTTTCTCTTTAGCTTAGTATCAGGAGAGGCCTGTACTCTTTTTTGCACTTCTTCCAGCAATTCTTCTACTGTCAGTTTACCCAGGTCAACGATATTTGATTCGTTGCCGGTTGCTGGTTGGCTGCTGACCGCTTCTTCAACTTTAAGACTTACTTCTTCTGATTTCTTTTTCTTGTCTGATTTATTACTGAGCGGCTGTGACAACTTGGAGCCATCACGATACAAAGCACATGCTTTCAAACCCAGTTGCCAGCTTAACAAGTACGCATCTGCGATCTCTTCGATATTAGCTTCATTAGGCAGGTTGATCGTTTTAGAAATAGCGCCACTGATAAAAGGCTGCGTGGCGCCCATCATTCGAATGTGGCCATGCGCATGAATAAAGCGCTGACCATTCTTTCCGCACTTGTTGGCACAGTCAAAAACGGGCAAATGTTCTTCTTTCAGACCGGGGGCTCCTTCCAGCATCATCGTACCGCATACATAATCGTTAGCGGCCTCTATTTGTTCCTCGCTGAAGCCTAATGCTTCCAGCAGGCTCCATTCAAAATCATTATACTCTTCAGAAGTAAAGCCAAGACGTTGCAGGCATTCTTCACTCAACGTATATTTATTGAACACAAAAGCAATATCAAATGCAGAAGCTACCGCGGCATCCAGGCGTTTGATCTCATCAGCAATGAATCCTTTTTCACTTAATGTTTGATGGTTAATGAATGGTGCACCGGAAAATGATGCAGCCCCTACCGCATACTTAATGATAGAGTCAGTTTCCTTTTCACTATACCCTAAGTTCCTTAAAGCAACCGGCACTGACTGGTTAATGATCTTAAAATAACCACCACCGGATAATTTTTTGAATTTTACCAATGCAAAATCAGGCTCAACACCGGTAGTATCACAATCCATTACCAACCCGATCGTTCCTGTTGGTGCAATTACAGTTGCCTGTGCGTTACGGTAACCATATTTTTCTCCCAGTTCTACCGCATCATCCCAGGCTTTACAAGCGGCTTTCAGCATATAGTCAGGGCAATGCTGTGCTTTCAGGCCCATCGGCTTCAGGCTAAGGTTCTCATATTCATCTGCCTCATAAGCAGCCAGGCGATGATTGCGCATCACCCGCATCATGTGTGCTTTATTTTCTTCGTAACGGGGAAATGCACCCAGCGCCTGCGCCATCTCTGCTGAGGTTTTATAAGAAATACCTGTCATGATAGCGGTAATGGCTCCTGCAACAGCTCTTGCCTCATCGCTGTCATAAGGAATGCCGCTTACCATTAATAAGGTACCAAGGTTAGCATATCCCAAACCAAGTGTCCTGTATTCATAACTTAACTGAGCCACTTCTTTTGATGGAAATTGCGCCATCAATACAGATATTTCCAATACCACTGTCCACAAACGGCAGTTGTATTCATATCCCTCTACATCGAAATAATTCTTTTCTGTATCATAAAACTTCATCAGGTTGGCTGATGCCAGGTTGCAGGCTGTATTATCCAGGAACATATATTCAGAACAGGGATTAGACGCCCTGATCTCACCGCCTTCGGGGCAAGTATGCCATTCGTTGATGGTAGTATTATATTGCGTACCCGGATCGGCACAACGCCAGGCTGCATAAGCGATCTGGTTCCATAATTCTTTTGATGGAACCTTTTTCATCACACGACCATCCATACGTCCGGTCAATTCCCAGTCTTCGCCATTTTTTAATTTTTCAAAAAATGAATTGGGGATACGAACCGAGTTATTGGAATTCTGGCCGCTTACCGTTTTATAAGCTTCCCCTTCATAATCGCTGGGATAACCGGCATCTATCAATGCCCCCACTTTCTTTTCTTCTTCCACTTTCCAGTTGATGAAATCAACGATCTCCGGATGGTCAAGATCCAGGCAAACCATTTTAGCCGCCCGGCGTGTAGTGCCCCCGCTTTTAATAGCGCCGGCAGCACGGTCACCGATCTTTAAAAAACTCATTAACCCGGAAGAACTCCCGCCACCACTTAATCTTTCTCCTTCACCACGAAGATTGGAATAGTTTGTCCCGACACCAGACCCGTATTTGAATATCCTCGCTTCACGAACCCAGAGGTCCATGATACCGCCATCATTCACCAGGTCATCATCCACGCTTAAAATAAAACAGGCATGTGGCTGCGGACGTTCGTAGGCTGATGTTGATTTCTTTAATTCTCCGCCAACAGGGTCCACATAATAATGTCCCTGTGGTTTTCCTTTGATGCCATAGCTTTCGTATAAACCGGTATTGAACCACTGTGGTGAATTAGGTACACACATTTGGTTCAGTACAGAATAAACCAGCTCCTCATAAAATACCTGTGCGTCTGTAGTTGAAGCGAAATAACCATATTTTTCTCCCCACACTCTCCAGCAATTGGCCAAACGATGAGCAACCTGTTTGGCAGAAGTTTCTCGTCCGAGGCTTCCGTCCGGCTGGGGAACACCGGCTTTCCGAAAATATTTTTGTGCTAAAATATCCGTCGCTATCTGGCTCCATTGCTTCGGCACTTCTACGTTGTTCATTTCAAATACCACCTCACCGGTTGGGTTCCTGATCACCGACGTACGGTAATCATACTCGAACATATCAAACACATTAATATCATCACGGGTGAAGCGGCGACGGAATTGCAAGCCGCCTGAAGCGGGTGCTTTTTCATTATTTAGCATATCTAAGAATTTCTCGGGTTAATAATCTAATCAGTAACGGAGGAAACGAAAATATTTTTAAGAAAGCAAAAATCATACTCAGAAATATTAACAGAATGTGGATAAGGGATGTGCATTATGCCGTATCCCTTTCCTGTCGGGACTTAGGGGATTTCTTCACACTACCTATAATTTTATTTGACAAATTTTTTTTGGAAAATTGCATCCGTAGCATTACAAAAATATTTTCGTCGTTCCTTTTTTTTGAAAGCCCAACCGGGCAAGGTTTTGCGGCAATCAAAATGCTGAAATGCCTGATTCCAGTAGGTTTCAGAAAAATAATACCCTGGAATCCTTATCAGGCAAGTAACTTTGCGATAACACAGAGATAAAAATTTTATAACCCTGTTATTTCGTTTTTTTGCGTATATGAAAAAAATATTTTCCTTGTCCCTTTTTCAACTCCTCCTATCCGTATTCTTCCATCTCAGCGCCCAATCTTCTTTTACCGGCTGGCTGGCATCATTCAATACATTTAAAACCGGGAAAAAAACCAGTGTACACACAGATGTTCAACTGAGAAGTACGGATGAAATAAAACAAATACAAACAGTATTGATCCGTCCCGGTTTGAATGTTCATCTCAATAAGCACCTTACTGTAACGGCCGGGTATGCTTTTATAAGTAATAAACGGATCATTAACACTACCAGTGGTTTTGCGCCTGAACACAGGATATGGGAACAGGTTTTGATCAACCATAAGCTGAAAAGTATTTTTGTCAGCCATCGCTTCCGGCTGGAGCAGCGGTTTATTTCAAAAAGTATCGTTGTTAATAATGAATTGGAGACTGACGGGTCCGTATATGCCAACCGTTTCCGTTATTTTATCCGCAATATTCTTCCCTTTAAAAATGAACCCGTATTTAAAAAAGGATTGTTTGCCGCTCTGCAAAATGAGGTCTTCCTGAACTTTGGCAACACGTCAACTGTAAATGGTGAAACATTTGACCAGAACCGTTTGTATATAGCGGTTGGTTATCGTCTGCGTGCCACTTTTGACCTTGAAGCCGGGTATATGAATCAATATATCAACGGCAGAGGTAAGACATTTGTCAATACTCATGTTTTACAACTGGCAGGTTACCTGCGCTTATAAAAATGAGTTTTCAAACCTTGTTCATCACCAGCGATTGATTACCTGTTTTAATTCTGAACAGCATATAAATCAGCTTTGAATGTATTTTAATTTTTGTATTTTTAGCCGATAACGTAAAAATATGGCGGATAAAATTTATACAGACGAACACGGTCAATATTTGCAAAACAATCCTACCTGGCATATTGAAGATTCGCCCTGGAAAGCAAAACAGATACTTAAAATACTAACCCGTAATTCCCTTCATCCAAAATCCATTGCAGAAATAGGATGCGGTTTCGGAGAAATATTAAATCAATTATATACTGTATTACCCGGTGATGTAAGGTTCACGGGATATGATATTTCCAGCGATGCTATAGATTTTGCCAAACAAAAAGAAAAGGACAGGTTAGAATTTAAAAAGGAAGACTTGCTGGAAGTAGATATAAAATTCGACCTGTTGCTCATGATAGATGTTTTTGAACATGTTGATGATTATTTAGGTTTTCTGAAATTGTGTAAGGGCAAAGCAAAACATACGATATTTCATATTCCTCTTGATATTTCCGCCCAGGGAATACTAAGAAACAAGCTGACCTCTATGCGCAAGTCTGTTGGTCATTTGCATTATTATACAAAGGAAACAGCCCTGGCTACATTAATGGATTGCGGATATGAGATCGTAGATCATTTCTATACTGCAGGTGCCGTGGACCTGCCCAAAAAGACATTGAAAGCAAAACTTGCTTTTTTACCCAGGAAGCTGCTATATAAAATGAATAAAGATTTCGCAGCAAAAATTTTAGGCGGGTATTCCTTATTAGTGCTGGCCAAATCAAATTAATGCTGCAAAGATTTCCCGGGTGAGTGGAAATTTTTTTTAATCAACCTGGTCTTTCATTCTTCTGCATGGTCTTAGCTGGTCATCCTGCCCGGCTACCTGCATTAAATATTCATTCGTTATTAAATTGAATGTGTTTAAATATCTGAAAACCTGCTAAATCACAAAAACTTTTCGCATTTTTGCAATAATCAAGGTCTTACCGGATGAAGATTCATATTTACACATCATTGGCAGAAAAAAAGAGACAGGGAAAAAAATCCTTCGCCGTACTGATTGACCCCGACAAGGTCAATAACCCCATCCTTGATGACCTGGTTAAACTTTCTCTGGAAGCAAAAGTTGATTATTTACTGGTCGGCGGCAGTTTGGTTATTTCCAATCACCTGGACCAATGTGTGCAGCATATAAAACGAAACTGCGATATTCCTGTTATACTTTTTCCCGGAAGCCCGTCACAAATAAGTAAATACGCTGATGCCCTGCTTTATTTATCGCTGATCTCAGGCCGGAACCCCGAATTGCTGATCGGGCAGCATGTGGTGTCAGCTCCTTTTGTAAAACAAAGCGGGCTGGAAATAATGCCTACGGGTTATATAGTGGTGGATGGCGGCGCCCCTACTACTGTTTCTTATATCAGTAATGCGGTACCGGTACCGGCTGACAAAAATGAGATCGCTATGTGTACAGCTATGGCCGGCGAAATGCTGGGCATGAAATTAATTTACATGGATGCGGGCAGCGGTGCTAAAAGGCCGATCACGGAGAGCATGATAAAAACCGTATCGGAAAGAATTGAAGTTCCGCTTATCATTGGCGGAGGTATCGTTCATCCTGAAAAGGCTTACCTGAACTGCAAGGCCGGCGCTGATGTGATCGTAGTAGGCAATGCGATTGAAAAAGATTCCTCTTTAATAAAAGAAATGGCTGCGGCGGTACATTCAGTACCGGTTAAAGTATAAGACCAACAGTTCACCTGTAGTTCTCATAAACCTTTTGGCTGACCGAAAGCCGGTATCAATAAAACAAAGAAGATTTTATCTCAGTTCATCCGTCTTCACCCTCGAAGGTGTATCCTTTCCTGCCACAATACTCCTTGCACTTAATGCAATAGATTTAATGACCATCGCCATATTTTCCATATCAAGTGTCTCCACATGATCTGTTACTTTATGATAGTTGGGTTCGCTATCCATTTTCGATGTCGAGATCGTATGAGCCGGTACACCCAATCTTGCCAGGGTTGCATTATCCGAACGATAGAATAGTTGCTGATCGGGATACGGATCGGGATAAAACGTAAACCCTGTTCCTGCTAAATTCTTCTCCAGTATCTTTCCCATATCCGTTTTCTCATAACCGGTGATATAGGCCGAGTTCTTTCCCCATTTGCTTTCTGTTCCTATCATTTCAATATTGAACATGGCCACTACTTTGGCCGGGTCAAACTGGCGGGAAAAATATTGCGCCCCATAACCACCAGATTCTTCTGCAGTAAAAGCTGCGAACACAATTGTTCTTTCATTATTACCAAGGGCCTTATAATAGTTCGCCAGCATAATGACCGCGGTTGTTCCGGCCGCATCATCATTGGCGCCGTTAAAAATCGAATCCCCGTTAACAGGTTTGCCTACTCCAATATGATCATAATGGCCGGAAAAGATCACGTATTCATCCTTTTTACTTTTCCCGGGTAATATGCCTACTACATTGGCCAGTTTCTGTTCTGTTATTTCATGACGGG
>DATDIX010000070.1:0-6697 GCA_036520835.1 Chitinophagaceae bacterium
TAATCCCTTTCCCGGGACCAGCACATTGATGCCGTTATTTTCTTTTTTTAATTTGATATGCTGTAAAAAAGCGCCGGCATGGTTAAGTAAGGTAACCTGCTCTGGTATCTCTTTACCGGGGAACTCCATAAAAAAGATCCCGTTGGCAGATGGATTCGGGTATATCCTTATTTCACTATCGCAACAACTGCTTTCAACTTTCCTGACAGAAGAACTATACAATACTGAACCCTGCGAGTACTTTATCCGGTAAAAGGATTCGCCTTTATAGGGAAACGAATCAATGAATGTGTAAGCATTGTAAACAGTGCCGGCTGTATTCCAGTCAATACCATTCTCAGATCGTTCGATCAAAAAAGTTGCAGCGCTTCCTGTTGGGTCATCTGTTTGCCACTGAAGTTTAACACAGGAGCCTGAACGGGTTGCATTAAATCCGGTCAGGCGCAGCGGCAATGGTGTACAAAGACTGACGGCAGACCCTTCAAAGCCGATCGTAAAGAAGGAAGCAGGATCATTTTGGTTATTGAATTCTGTTCTTATCCAGTTAGCTGTTCTCCACACTGTACTTATTCGTACTTCGTCAAGCAACCCGCCAAAGAACCTGTTGGGATTAAGATCTTCCCGCCCACCGATAAAAATATCTGTTGGCGGGTTAAATGTATTGGCTCCCCACACACCATAATTGACTCTGAGTATCCCGTCAACATAAATGGAGGCCCCTCCGAAATCCTGGATACGCATAGTATAATAATGCCAGTTGCCGTCTATCCATGTATTCCCTGCATTCAGTGTATCGAAATTGTTTGCATCGTTGTTATCCCTGAAAACAGTTTTCACTACCTGCAGGTTATGTGTTTCTCCCGGGGTAGTAATACTGTTCTCCCCTATATAGACATTCAGTGAATTCTGTGTTGCCCACTGGCCATGGCTGAAAACATATTGATAGGAATTGCCATTCACTTCACTTGCGTTGAACCAGAACGATACGGTCAGTTCCTGGCCATAAAGAAAATCAGGTATCCTGATATAGTCATTTACTTCATCAAAACTCAATGCCCTTCCCATCTTTCCGGCTACCGAATTGGCGATGGTCATGCTGCCAAAGGAAGTGCCATGATGACCATTTGAGGTTCCATCCTGCATCTGCGGGGCAGCAGCGCCGGGGTTATCAGAAAAATGCCAGGCACCGGAATAGGTCGCATCCCATACCGCCGTTGTTGATGATGATACGCTTACCGTATCATTGCCGAAATAAAGATAAATGCGTGTGTCTGTCGTGGTGGATAATGCAGGCAGGCGTATCCAGGCAGTTACCTGTCCTGTTACCGGATCATACGTTTCCAGTTGATGATCGAGTTTGTTGCTGCAGGAGTTTAAGTAAAACTGGATATCATATCCATTGTTGTTTCCGACAAGACCGCCATTAGCAATAGTTCTCAGGCTGGCATCGGTAATGCTGAATAAAAATGGAAAATTATTCAGGGAGGGGCCATCAGGTATCTGGCTTTCGTGGATAATGATCTCTTTCACGTAATCATACCCCGGTGGCTGTGCTTTTGAATCCTGGAACAAGAAAAGGAAACAAAGGATCAAGTTTACTTTGTACGGTACTTTCTTCATACAGATCGGATTTTAATTGTGATCTTTTCTTAATCTAAGGTAATGTTGCTTTCGGTCATTTGTTAACGCAGAAAGCGCAGGAAGCCCCTGTTTAGCGCCAATACTCTTTTCAATGGTGCCTTTCGGTTCCTTAACATGCACTTTTTTATGTTGAAGATCACCCTTGTTTTTACAGGCGGTTTTCAGATCCTGCCGGGCTTGTTTTCAACGCTGTATAAATGACAAAAGCTTTACAGAGATACAGGCAGGGATTTTTTTTTATACTTCCCTTCTGCTACTTTAGCGGCCGGTAAAATCAATCAACATGAGAAACATGCCTGTCGTTTTTATTATAAGAAAAGCCTGCATACAAATTTTTTAGTAATGAAAAACATAAAAAGACTTTTCAGGAAAAGGGAACTAATTGTCATATTGATCATCCTGTGTTTCATTTACCCGCTGATCAATTTATTACGCGGCTTTCCTTTCAGGCTACTCTCTTTCTCCATGCATGCAAGGGAGATCATCTTTTTCCTGAGCACCATATTTTTGTTAACGAATATTCTTTATTTTTTTCACCGCCGTATTTCAGCTTCTTCCTGGTTCAGTGAGAGGGTTGCCTTGTGTATTACAGTGGAGATATTGTTTATCCTGGTATATACACCCTTTATTACTTTTACGATTTACTGGATATTGTTCCCTAAATATTTTTCGACAAGCGCAGACCTGCGTACCATTACTTTTTTTACCATCATTTTATATTTCATACAATGGGCTTACCTGTTTTACTATCACTTCTCTGATTACCTGGCCCGTTTCCGTAAGGCGGTGATCAGCCAGGAACAATTAAAATTTGAGATCATCACCAACAGGTACCAGGCGCTCCAAAACCATATCAGCCCTCATTTTATCTTCAACTGCCTCAGCGGACTCAATGTAATGATCCATAAAGACCCGGCTGTGGCTTCTGAGATCGTTTACAATTTATCAGATTGCCTGCGTCATATATTGACAACCCTGGATAAAGTGACTATCCCGCTCAGTACGGAATTATCTTTTATGCACAGGTACCTCTACCTGCTTGACATACGGTCGCCCGGGTATATCGAAGTAGTGGAAAATATCAGTGAAGAAGATAAACATAAGCGGATCCCGCCCTGTCTTTTGCAAATGCTGATCGAAAATGCGGTAAAGCATAACACCATCAGCGCTGAGAAAAAGCTGACTATTTCCATTACAAGTATGCCGCATAATAAACTGGAAGTGTCCAATAACATTATCAGGAAATGGAACCAGGAATTAACGGCCGGGACCGGAACAGGCCTTGATAATATGGTACAACGCTATTCCTTACTGGCCGACGATCCTATATCCATCAGCATAAAGGATGAGAGATTTACGGTAGTTTTGCCTTTACTTGACAAGCCCAGCTATGAAAATACTCATTATTGAAAATGAGCCTATACATGCTGAACAACTGAAAAGTTTTATCAGTAATATTAAAGATGACTGTTCATTTTTCCCGGTTGTGACCAGTATCAGGGAAAGTATTATACTACTGTCAACGGTAACACCGGACCTCATTTTTATGGATATTGAATTATCTGACGGCGCTGCCTTTGATATATTCCGAGAAACAACTGTTAAGTCACCGGTGGTATTCACTACGGCGTATAATCAGTATATGACAGATGCTTTTGACAATAACGGGATCGCTTACCTGCTGAAACCTATCAGGCAGGAAATGGTGGAAAAAGCGTTTCAAAACCTGGATAAGACCAGGGATATGTTTCAACCGACCGGCAGGCAATACCAGTATGAGTCTTTAAAAGCGCTGCAGGAGAAAAAGCCTTATAAAACACAGTTCCTCGTAAAGCAGGGACAAAAACTGATCCCGGTGAAAACCACCGGGATCAATCATTTTTTTTATGATGACAGCCTTACTTACCTTGTCACTACTGACAAGAAAAAATTTGTAACCGACGAAACCCTGAGCGAACTGGAAACGATACTTCACCCGGATGAATTTTTCAGGGTTAACCGGAAATTCCTGGTTTCAAAAAAAGCGATCCTTTCGCTGGATTATCATTCCAAAGGACAGGTGGCGGTCAACGTCAATTTGGTGGAATCGGAAAAGATCATTGTAAGCCGCCAGCAAACCCCGCTCCTGAAAATGTGGCTGAATCTCTGATGTTGTTCAGCCGCTTAATTAGCTTCTGTATATTTTTTAAAATTATCGAGAATAGCCTGCCAGCCGCCTTGCTGCAATTCTACGGAGTTCATATCCTCGGCTTCAAAAGATTCCACCACTTTGGTTGTATTTCCTGCCGGGGTAAAAGATATGTTCACCTTTCTTCCGTCACCAAGGGTATACCCGATATATTCATTTGGTCTGACAACATCATAAACACCGCCGAAATCAAAACCCATGCTGCCATCTTTTGCTTCCATCCGGACAGAAAAGCTGCCGCCGGCACGCAAATCATTTTTTGCCCAGGGAGTATGCCAGTCATCTGAAGCGTTATTCCATTGGGTAACATGTTCAGGTTTTGTCCAGCATTCCCACACTTTCTGCACCGGGGCATTGATAGTATTCTCTACGGTGATGACCGTTTTTTCTTTTGTTTCCATTGCTTTGTGTTTAATGGTGAAGTTCCTTTGTTTTACGACACAAAAATCAGGAAATAATTACAAACAATAACTGTCTGAAAACGACAATTAGAGGGTGGAATTGCGACAATCCCGGGATATAATCTCTTCATCAAGAAAACACGACAGTTGGTGGAGTTGCTGAATAAAAAAGCCCAACTTGCCTGAAATTCGGGAAAATAAAACTCACATGAGATATGTTTCTGTCTTTTTGATCATTTTTCTCCTCGCTTCCTGTGTCAGCGGAAAAGAAAGGGTCTTTACCGCAAGCACCCCTGCCAACCCGGTAGTAAAAACATTCCTGGGAATACCGCTGGCAGATTCAGTTGATTTTATCCGTTGGAAAATTGTATTGCAGGACAAGCATTACTCGCTTCAATGTAATTATGGGATCGGCAAGCCGAATACGAATGGCTTCATCAATGGCGGTATGAAAATCGAATTGTCAGGCGGCCTGGAAAAAGTAAAAGATCATTACGTATTGCATAATGGTTCAAAGACATTAACGATTGCAGAGCTGAACACCGATCTGCTCCATTTGCTGGATGAGAATAAAAAGTTGCTTGTTGGCAATGGCGGATGGAGTTATACGATTAATAGTATAATGCCATCGGGAACCGGGCAGATCAATATGATGCCGCCTGCAACTGTTTTAAAAGACTCGATGGCTTTTGAAGGAAGAACTCCCTGTGAGGTGCCGGGGATCATTTCACCAGGAACGGAATGCTATAAAATTAAATGGTATATCATTCTTTATGGTAATGCGGTGATGAATGAACCTACAACCTATAAAGTTTATGGAACAAACTGGCGCAAGCAAGGCAACCTGACAGGAAACTGGAAGGTCATTACCGGTGGGGACGGCCACATCATGTACCAGTTGAATGATGATGCAGGTAAACCATTTATCACCTTATTAAAGACGGATGATAATATTCTTGTATTTACCGGTGAACATGGGAAATTATTGGTTGGTGACGAAGATTTCAGTTATACATTAAACAGGAGATGGTAAGATCATTTTGTTTCAAACGGCTTATAAGGTCTGTCGTGCAAAAAATACTATCTTCCCGCCATGCACCCACATATCCAAACGCTATTGAAATGCATTGACCTCGAAGAAAAGGAGCAGGCGGACCGGTATAAACTTGACCAGGCCCATACATTAAAACAATTAAAAGCCGAAGGCCTGGCATTACATCCCATCATTGTTACCAAAAGAAGTTTCGGCTATGCTGATTACCCGGAAATAAATTTTAAACTCAGCTTTCCTCCCGAAGCTAACCTGTTCAAAGATGGCGCTGCTATTGAATGTTTCATCGCAGGCGAAGAACCGGTAAAAGGTATTTTAATAAGCCTGGATGGCAAAAATGGTGAGTTCCGTCTTTTCGCTCCTGACTTTCCCGATTGGATAGAAGATGACGGTGTTGGTATCAAGTTAACGCCTGATACCCGGACCACCAGCATTATGAAAAAAGTGCTGAATGAATTAGAGAAGAACAAACCCTTATTCAATCTTTTTGAACAACTGCATAACGATGAAACAAGGGCCCCTGCTCCATCGTTAAAAAAAGTATCGCTGAACTTTCACAATAGAAAACTGAACGAAAGCCAGCAGCAGGCTGTTGCTGCTATCACTCAAAACGAAAAGATAACGATCGTACATGGCCCGCCAGGCACAGGCAAGACCACTACTTTAATTGAATCTATTCTTCAGCTTATCCGCTCGGGTGAAAAAGTGTTGGTGGCTGCCCCAAGCAATACGGCTGTTGATAATATTGCAAGGGGTCTTTTGCAGCAAGGTGTAAAACTGCTGAGGGTTGGTAATACCAGCAAAGTGGATGAAACGATCTTTCCCTATACGCCTGAAGGCAAACTCAATAACAGTAAGGCGCAAAAAGAGATCAAGCAATTAAAGATAAGGGCAGAGGAATTCCGCCGTATGGCCCTTAAATATAAACGGAGTTTTGGCAAAGCGGAACGGGAACAACGTAACCTCCTGTTCAAAGAAGTAAAGAATATCCGTACAGAGATCAGGCAACTGCAAACCTACAACGAAGAAAAATTGCTGGAAGAAGCTGAAGTGATCGCTGGAACGCCTATTGGTTTATACGATGCGGGTATTGATCATCTTCAGTTTAGTACATTGGTGATGGATGAAGCAGGTCAATGTATCGAACCCTTGGCCTGGTGCATATTCTCATTGGCAGAAAAGATAGTGTTAGCCGGGGATCATTGGCAGCTCCCCCCTACTGTATTAAGCAATGAAGCGGCACAACTCGGCCTTAACCGTTCTGTTTTAGAAGTTGCAATTCAAACTATCAGCAACGTTTACCTGCTCAACACCCAATACCGTATGCGGCAGGCGATCGCCGGGTTCAGCAGCAATTACTTTTACGACGGGTTGTTGCAAACTGCCGCTCATCTTGCTGATAAAGGGATTCATCTC
>DATDIX010000071.1:0-2913 GCA_036520835.1 Chitinophagaceae bacterium
TATTCCTGTATTTGGTGTCATCTACAAAAGAGGCAGTGTATTGGTTGACAGGAAAAGCGAGGAAAGCCGCAAGAATAGTTTTATCCAAATGAAAGAAGTACTTGCACTGGGTCTTCATATGTGCATCTACCCCGAAGGAACAAGAAATAAAACCACTGAGCCGCTGCAGCCATTTCACAATGGTGCATTCAGGCTGGCTGTAGATTCAGGTAAAGCTATTTTGCCGGCTGTGATCTTCAATACTGCAAAAGTGTTACCGGCGAATAAAAAATTCTTCTTCTGGCCGGTAAAGATCAGGATGCATTTTCTTGAAGCAGTACCCGTTGGTTCTTTATCAGCAGATCAATTAAAAGAAAAGGTCTTTTCCATCATGAAGGACCATTATGTACAGAACAGGGATCAGTAACCAGTATAGAATGACCTGGAACGGTTGATCTTGAGATCCTGCAACATGCCGGATTTGGGGCTGATCGAAAAATTAAAATAACGATAAGCGCCTACCGGCGCTACATTGATAGACAGTTGCCAGCAATGCATTTCCCGGGAGATGGACATCTGTAATGTCTGTATCTGGTTTATTTCAAAATCATAATAGCCGCTCAGGGTGAACATCCATTTTGGTGTCAGGCTGAAACTCCCGCTGAAATTTCCTGAAGAAGAAAATATTTTTTCAAACCCGCTGTAATCCGCTTTGAATTGCTCACGGAAATAGAGGGAGTACGATAAACTCAGTGACCAGGGTACATTGAAATCAACAAACTCTGCCGGGTTTTGCCGCATATATTCAAGCAGCCTCTGCTGGTCTCCCAGTAATGCAGGATCGCTCCGGAGATTCTTTATTTGCTCCTGTTTCTGCTGTTCTTTCTTTTCATCCTTTGCTTTACTTTGAAAACTGGCAGAAATTGCAACGCTTCCCGTAGTAATACGACCGAGGTCGAATTTACCATCACTCCATGCATATTTATTGATGTCCTTTCCCCGGGCATCAGTCTGGTAAGGATCCATGGTAGCGTTGGCACTGATATTTATTTTATTGAACAGGTTGGTACGGAAGTAAAACTGGAGTGGCGATAATTTCATCGAGTCAGCAAAGAAATTATAACTCGTAGAAAAGCCAAAGCCATCGATCAGCTTGATCTTTGGAAATTCTTCTTTTTCTTTTTCCCCTGTGGTATCAACGTTTTCCTTTTTTGATTTCTTTGGCCTGAGTTTCATCTCGAGGTTATTATCTACCTGGAAACTGAGCCCTCCAAAGCGGCCCTCGCCATAACCGGTATATAAAGCGCCTTCAAATTCTGAGAACCGGGCGATATAGCCGGACGTGTCAACCTTCATATCATAAAAATGACTTGATGAAAGATCGGGCTGGTAATTGACACTCACCGAAGGACGCATGACATGGCGGATGGCATATATCCTTGATTTCTTGGAATAGACTGTCCCGAAAAGGGCAGTATTAAAACTTAACCCCATGGCCGTCTGGTGATCTATATAAAATCCCTTGGTAATGGTGCTGTCCAGTTTATCGGTGCTATCATTCCAGGTTCTGCGAAATTTCCGGTTGATCCATACCTGTGAATAGGAAATGGATGGGGACACCACGATAGCGCCATTCATGATCGGCGGTAAGGACAAAGTAATAGGAACAGCATGTCTTGCGCCCCATTGCAGGGTATCTACCAGGTTGCGCATTTTAAATGCAGAATCATAGAACGAAAGCTGGTTCCTGAATGCACCGTTATAAGCGATACCCAACTGCTCGTACCATTTTTTTGTGCCGGCCGATTCTTTTGGCTGAAAAGGATATAATGTACTCACGGTAAAACCAAGATCAGGTAAACTCACATTGATCAGCCCTGTTTGGTTATTCTGGCTATGGTTGGCGCTGACAGTAAGATTATAAGGTTTATCCTGCCATGTTTTGGAATACGTAATAGATGAGCCCATTAAGGTCTGGTAGTTCAACTGCGGGCTGTTAGGCACATATTTGTTATAGCTGGTAGAACTTGCATTGACACTGGCTGAAAAAGAAGTGCCCGGTCTTGCCCGGCTGTCGGCACTGTGGTTCCAGGTAAGTGTAAAGCTATTGTTCGACAGGTAATCCGGGTCACCTTTAAAATTCATTTTGGTTCTTTGCAGGCCAAAATTCAATGCGCCGCTATAGCGGTATCTTTTACGGTAGGTAGGATTAAAGTTAGCTGACCAGCCCCCATAGGAGTAAACGTTACCATATACTTTCGCATCCCAGTAATTGTTCATCACTTTATAATACCCCAATCCTTCAAGGCCCAAACCAAATTGTTCGTTGGCGGCAAATGTGGGCGGCAGGAAACCGGAATGTCTTCCCTGGCTCAATGGATAAAAACCAAAGGGAAGATATACGGGGACGGGTACTCCTTCAAACTCAGGATGCGTGGGACCTGAAACGGCTAATTTCTGGTTAATGACTTTCAGTTGATTCGACTTGAATGCAAAATGCGGCTCATCGAGGTTGCAGGTAGTAAACAATCCTTCTTTTACAAAAGTTACATTGTCATTTACTTTTTTGACATACTTTCCATGCACATACATTTCACCCTGCTGTGTGATAGTATTTACAGTAAGCCCTTTCTGTGTTTTAAAATTATACCTGATCGTGTCGCTGGTAAATGCATTTTCCCCCTGCTGAAAATTGGCTTCCTCTGTCACTGTTCCTGCACTGTCCCTGTTATTGAAAGCCGTCAGCACCTGGGATTGCTGGTCCAGTTCCACCTTTGGCGCCGTTAAGACTATATCCTTATACTCGGTCTTTGTTTTCCCGTATAAGAGTATTTTTTTTTGCATGATCAGTACAACGGCGGAATCTTCGGCGTAATAGTTGACAGGTGCGTCGAGTGTATCTTTCGAAAGCTTTAAAGAGAAGGTATCTACCCG
>DATDIX010000072.1:0-49510 GCA_036520835.1 Chitinophagaceae bacterium
TAACCTTGTTGATATCTGTGCTTCTATCCAGCATCGTATTATAACCATCTTACTGAATAAACTTAAAAAAGCATCCATAGAAACCGGCGTTACCGATATCTGTATTGCCGGTGGTGTATCGGCCAATAGCGGGCTCAGGAATGGTCTGCAGGAAATGGGGAAGAAATATAAATGGCGAACTTTTATTCCTGCTTTTGAATACTGTACTGATAATGCAGCGATGATCGCCATTGCCGGTTATTATAAATATTTAACGGGCGATTTTGCTGACTTGTCAGTTAATTCTTCTGCAAGGGCTGAATGGTGAGCCCTGTTGCGGGGCCTGCCCCGAACTTGATTCGGGGTCACTGGTTTCTGGCTATTTTTACTCTATGCCAAATTCCTATTTCCAATTCAAACAGTTCACTATTCACCAGGATCGCTGTGCGATGAAGGTAACAACCGATGCCTGTTTGTTTGGAGCATGGGTAGCGGGGAAAGTCGGAAGTCAGGAGTCAGGAGCCGGGCGCATTCTCGACATTGGAACCGGAACTGGTTTGCTCAGCCTGATGCTGGCACAAAAAACAAATGCGCACATAGATGCTATTGAAATTGATAACAGCACCGCGGAACAGGCATCCGAAAATATAACTGCCTCTCCCTGGAAAGAAAGAATAAATATTATTCATGGAGATGTAAAAAAGCTACCCGGCATCCCTCTTGATGAATATGATATTATCGTCAGCAATCCTCCCTTTTATGAAAATGAATTAACTTCTCCCGATGCTAAAAAAAATATAGCACACCATGATGAAGGTTTATTGCTCCCTGAATTATTGGAGGTGACCAGGGCTGTCTTAGCGCCGGGCGGCAGGCTTTATTTATTATTACCCTACAAAAGAATGACAGAAGCAGGGCTGTTGCTGCAAAAGCATTTATTCTCTGTTACGCATACTGCACTGGTAAGACAATCAGCACAACATGGGTACCTCAGAGTATTTATTGAAGCAGAACATTCAGGCAACAGTAATATCAATTATCCAAAAGATGAAATAATTATAAAGAACGAAAAAAATGAATACACAAAAGAATTCACTGAGCTGCTGAAAGACTATTACCTTTATCTGTGATCTCCCATTCACAACTCACAACTCACAACTCACAACTCACAACTCACAACTCTTAACTCCTTCCCTCAGCATAATCCCTCAAATATTCAAAATGCTTTGTAAGGCTCCCTTCTTTGACGATCGTAGCCCGGTTGATGATATCCGAACCTCCTTTGACGAGGTCTTCCAATACAAACTTGATCAGTTGCTCACCAAAATAACGGCTGGCATCGCGGGGTAGTTCATTAGGCAGGTTGCCCACCGCCATGATATCAATACAGGTGGGAAGATAGGGCACTGTTTTAAACAAGGTCTTTTTATCTACGCCATATATCGGGTTCTCAATTGACTGATCGCCCAGGTTGATGGGCACAGAGCCATCTGCATCATCAGTAATATCTGCAATGGTTTGAATTATGAATGTTTCTGCCTGCGCATCTTTTTTCTCAAATAGCCTTGGCACATCCTTATCCCAATACACCCCGTTCATTAATATGTCCGTCTGTTCTGTATAAGGTAAAAAGGTACATTCATATTTCTCGGGGTGCTCATGAAAATCAGAACGGCTGTATTTGCCTGTGATCTTGCTTTTATACAGGTCAGCTCCCTTTAATTGCGTATAAACAGGATAAGAAAACCGCCTGCGCAGGTAATCCTCCGGCTCCACTTCATGTATGCCCATCAGGTTCATGATCTCGAGAATACCATGCGCCACACGGCCTGAACCGGTAATGGCGATCTTTACGTTAGGAAGTCTTAATCCAAAATAAGTGTGTATCAATTCCCGGAAACTTCTTTGCTTATAAACCCTGTCCAGTTTATACAAACCTGTCCGGTTGCCATAAGCCATCATACCGTTATGCGCCCCCACTATACCTGCAAAAAAACCAAACCCGATGATCCGTTGCCCGTCATCATGCTCCAGGCATTCATAATCTACCAGGGTGATCTTCTTATCGATGATGGCTTGTAATAATTGCCGGTTATGTGGCTGCTTCTTTTTTGTATGGGAAAAGAAGAGATAGGTCTTCCCGGGTATCAGTTCAGCAACAGGCACTTCCTTGATACCAAACAGCAGGTCGCAATCACTAAGGTCTTCCTTTACCTCCGCCCCGGCCGATTGATATTCTTTGTCAGAAAAACAACGGGCTGCCGAGCTTTGTACGGTTATGCTGATCTCATTGGAGTTCTTCAGTATCCATTTGCATTGAGCCGGTGTCAGCGGCACCCGGTTATCAGCCGGGTTCTTTCCCTCTCTTATTAGTCCGATCCTTGTCATATTTTGACGTTTATCAATCTTTCAGGTCGCAAAGTTGCCGTTTATACCAATTCCAGACAAACCTGATTTATATCATTCACCGCGGCTGTTAATTGTTATAATTTCGAAAATTCCCAAAATTGCAAAAATACAGGTTACATTTTTGCGTTCGGGATTGACACAACTAAAAGGGGCCTTCATGGAAGAAAAGCATAAAATCATTACCAGCCTGCTTGTACTATTGGCAGGTGTTACCTGGCTATCGTGTAATAAACCCTCAGATGGCGGGCCTGCCGGGGCCTATAACCTGAGTTATGGTGATTCGATCATTTACCTGAAACAGCAAGCAGGTGATTATCTTGTAAAACCAATTGAATACCGGGCGGGCACCTATGAAGGTTTCCCGGATGGAATAGAAATTGATGACAATACCGGTGAGATCAATGTAAGCAAAAGTGAAACCGGGCTTCGTTACCGTATCACCCACACAGCGCCTGATGGAACAGTTACCACCACAAAAGTGGTCTTATCAGGCATTACCTTCCCGGATAAATATTATTACCTCTCCCAAAATGACTCTATCGCTTTTCCAGTATATAATGCCGATCCGGCAAGAATCCTGCCCGTAACAGGATCTGTATTTGACGATGGGAATGGCGCTAATACAGGCGGCTGTTCAGTAAGGACAACCAACGGGCAGATCAACCTGGCACAATCAGTCCGCAATGGTATTTTTGGCAATACTCCCCAGAATGACGTTCGCAAAGATTTTGAGATCATCTACCGCCTTAATGACGGCAGTAATAAAGCCGTTAATAAATTAAAAGTGCGCCTTTATTATTATGAAAGAATATCTGATGTTCCGGCCGACCTGCTGGAAACATTACAAGACAGGGAGGACCAGGGAGTATTTCTAAGAACCCGGGATGTCGCCCGTATTGCCAAACCAAGACCTCCATGTGTCATAATTGTAAACCAGTAATCAGTTTCTTCTGCTAAATTTGATAAGCATCACAAGCTTATCATGAACCGCATTTTATTATCTCTTTTTTTATCCCTGTTTCTTGTATTGGTATTTTCGCAGCAGCAGCCCGCGAACCAGGGGTTGTACCTGGAAGCCTATAGTACAGCAGATGAAATATATCAAAAAGCCGGGCAACTGTCTTCCCTTCCCAACTATACTGATGCAACAGAAGAAAAAGAGGCTGCCTTGAACAAACAGGCGTTGGTTCGTTTTAAAAAAATTCTTCCCGCCATTGAAAAAGCACAGGATGATTCATTAGCCTTTCATTGTTATTTCAAGATCGGGGTGCTGGAGCATTATTTCGACAGCATTATTACAGCCAAACAATACTATGCAAAAGCGATTACCCTGCAATCAAAACACCCTTCAATTCCTGATTCATTCGTATTTCAACCTTTCCTCTTTCTTGGCGGGATTCAATACAATACCAACCAATACGATTCCGCATTACTCAATTTCAAAAAGGCAGAAAAAATTGCAGGCAAGTACGCTACCGGGCTGGATGGTACTAACAGGCTGTACAATACATTAGGCGCTATGTATTTTGAAACAGCAAATTACAGCCAGGCAAAAAATTATTTCAGCAAAGCCATTACATTGCTTGGCGCTGTTACCCCTAATTCATCAAACGCAGCCCTGCTGGTAAACTACCAGATCAATTTAGCAGCAACACTGACAAGACTCGAAGAATTTGACGAAGCGAATAGTATTTACCAGCAATTGCTGCAGCAGGATATCAATAAGAATGAGATTCTGCATAATGTCGGGACGATCAACCTGAAGTTGGGCGCCAGCCATAAAGCCCTTGGCTATTTTAAACAGGTAACTTACAATAATAACAGGGCCGTCAGGCTATTGAATGATATCGGGCAGGCCTGGGAAAGCATGAATAAACCGGATTCAGCCCGTTATTATTACCGGGAAGCGTTGAAAGAAAATGAAAAATGGAATCCCGGCAGGAAAAATATCCAGGCTGGGTTGACATTAAAATACCTGGGGGATTACGACAATTATATCAACAGCCTGAACGAGGCGCTGAAAAAATACCAGCGGGCCATTATACAATTTACCAATGACTTCAATGAAACAGATATCTATAAGAATCCTGAGCAGTTCAGCGGGGTATTCTCCTATATTAACCTGTTCAATACGCTTACTGCAAAAGCGGCGACTTTTGAAAGATTTTATCAAAAAGTAAAAGACACCCGGTTCCTCAAAGGTTCTTTGAATACTTACAGGGCTGCTTTCAGGCTTGCCGATTATGTAGAAAAAACATACGATTCAGACGAAGCCCGTTTATTTCTTAATAAACTAAAATACGCCGCCCATAGCAAACCTATCGAAGTAAGCCTGCTGCTGTATGAACTGACGCAGCAAAGGGAATACCTCGAAGAAGCCTATATGTTCGATCAGCGGAATAAAGCTTCTATTCTTTCATTGAATGTGCAGGAGGATGAGTTACGGAACAGCCTTGAAAATAATAATGCATTATTTGAAAAAGAATCATCACTCCGGTCTGCGATCACCCGCCTGTCACTCAAAGCGGCACAAATAACTGACAGCCTCCAGCTACAAACGATCAATGCTTCAATTCGTGATCACGAGATACAACTTGGAAAAGTGCAGGATGAAATAAAAAAAGATCCTGCTTACAGCGAAAAACACCTGGCCGAACGTATTCTACCTGTCAATGAAGTTCAAAAAGAATTAGACAGGAATACCGCTTTGATATCGTATCACCTGTCAGAAAACGAATTGCTGGCCCTTATCATCACTGATGAAAAATTTGAATTCTCCCGTTCCCCTGTTACCGGCAGCTTCTTTGCAGGAATAGATTCACTTAGAAATTCGCTGCAGGATCTTTCTGCTGAGCAACATTATTCGGGCTCAGGTGTATCATCACGTTTGTACCGGGTATTGCTTTCTCCCGTTCAAACCAGCCTGCCGGGTATTAAAAAGCTGGTGATCATTCCTGATGATGAACTGAGCTATTTACCTTTTGAAGCCCTGGAGGACGAAGACGGGAAATATCTTATTGAAAAATTTTCTGTTCAGTATCAATATTCAACAGCATTGCTTAAAAAAACCGGGAGGGATGCCAGGCCAGCTAATATCCTTGCCTTTGCTCCTTTTGCCTCGGCAGGATATAAAGATCCGTCAGGAACTGAACTGGCAAGTTTGCCCGCTTCAAAAGAAGAGGTAAAAATTCTGAAAGGGAAAATTTTTACCGATAGCCAGGCAACCAAACATAATTTCCTGCAAACCGCTAACTACTATGGTATCATTCACCTGGCTACGCATGCCAGCGTCAATAATGAAATGCCTCAACGTTCTTTTATTGCTTTTTCTCCGGCAGGCAGTAAAGATGATTACAGACTTTATGCCGGGGAGATCTATGATATGGATCTCGATTCCACCCGGCTTATCATACTCAGCGCCTGTGAAACTGGCGCCGGCCAGCTGGTAAAAGGAGAAGGATTAATGAGTTTGTCAAGAGCATTTGCCTATGCTGGCTGCCCCAATATCATTACTTCACTTTGGAAAGCAGAAGATAAAACAACAGCTTTTATTACACAGCGGTTACACTATTACCTGGGCAAAGGGATAAATAAAGACATAGCGCTGCAAAAAGCTAAACTTGACCTGTTAAACAGCCCGGAGACAGATCCCCGTTTCAAAACGCCAAACTACTGGGCCCATTTGATTTTTATAGGACAATATGAACCGTCAAATGAATCCCGGATATGGTGGTGGACCATTGGAGGAAGTTTATTTACTGCCCTATTGATCATAGTCCTGGCAAAATTAAAAAGCCGCCGCAACCGGTTTAAACTTTCAATGATTGACTGATCATCATGCAAACAACTATTTCTTTTTCTTCCTGACCTGGAACGAACGGGAAATATTAAATCCAAACTGGATATCCCCTTTGCTCCATTTATTAGTTGTCTCCAATAAAAAGACCTTTTCATTCATACCCGCAGCATTCGCAAAATGCAATTGAAACACATGGCCGCCGGTTTCAATATCGAACCCAACCGATAAGGGGTTCTGTGTTCCATCGGCTGGATTAGGATTCAACCGGTAATAATAATCAACATTCAGGGAAATACGCCGGCTCAGTTTGAGACGTGTCGCGGCGCCTATTGCAAACAGGTCACCGGGATCCTGGTTGGTTGGGACCAAATTGCGATGAACAACAGTCGGCATGAACTGTAATGAAAAAACTTCGCTGAATTTTCTGCCTATTATCGCTTGCCCGTAATATCCAAGACGGGATGTGAAATAGTTTTTCCTGCTTGTATCAGAAAATTTTAAAAGTGTCATACTGCTGCCTCCTACCAGCAGGAATGAGAATGGCAAGGCCCCGGGGCCTTTTGCCTGGTGAACAAGCCGGTATTTGATAAACCCA
Source organism: Chitinophagaceae bacterium (assembly GCA_036520835.1). GTDB lineage: Bacteria > Bacteroidota > Bacteroidia > Chitinophagales > Chitinophagaceae > VBAT01. Next base: position 6,783 of record DATDIX010000072.1, read on the forward strand.
TCCAATTCCTTTTTATTGGTACTGCGGCCAATCCCAACCATTAAGTTCTTTGTAACACCAAAATCAAATCCAAGCCGCATGGTTGCATTATCCAAACCAAAAAATTCGTAAGCCCCATTATTGATATTGCCAAAGCGGTGAAGAATACGCATATCCATCACCCCGGGTTTTATCAACTCCATGCTATGACTCATAATGACACGACTGGATTTGAAAGCATAATCAACATATTCCTTTTGGGGTTTATCATCCACCCCTGCCAGCTTCAGCAGGTCTTCTTCCTGTGCATATAACAGAAGCCCGGTCACGGTAAAAAGAATAGTTATCAATAAACGGTTTGCCATTCTCATGATGAAGAGATTTAAGTGTTAAATTAAAACAGCAGTGCCGGTAGTCATTAGCTCTTTAACGGATCAAGTGTGCACTCAACTTCGATCTTCACTGTTTTGGAAATATTATCTTTAACGATAGCAGGTATTTCGATCCTGTAATCAGCTAAGGTTACATTGAAACCGGCAACCGCTTCTATCTTCCCCCCTTTCACAGTAACAGTGCCATTGGTTTCTACCTCTTTTGTTTCACCATGGATCGTAAGCTTACCTTTTACTGTGGCTGTATAAGCCCCGTCCCTGCCATAATTGATCTCGCTGCTGTTTGTGATCTGCCCTTTGAATTCTGCTTTGGGAAATTTGTGACTCTCAACATAATTTTCATTAAAGTGTTCCTGCATCAGGGCTTTTTCAAACTCAAATCCTTTCATCAATACGGCAAACTGCATATTGCCGGTTTTGGTATCGAGCACACAGGTCACACTTTTATTGTGTGCTTCAATGTTCTCCATGTCTGTTTTGGAGGAAAAAATGATCCTCCCGCTTTTAGTAAAATATTTATCCTGCGCTGTTACTGATAATACAGCAAAAAGGATTACTACGGTCACTACAAACTGCTTTTTCATAAAAGTGTTTTTAAGTTGGTGAAATATATTATTGTCTATTTTTCTACTACACAACGGTTCAATATCACATCTGAACCAAGAAGCTCGTCAGTATTAAAACCGGTGCAGACCCCTTTTATGGTAATAACAATTCCCGCCGGCAATGATGCCACATCCTGCTGATATGTTGTATCCATACTGCAGCGAACAGATGACATGCTGTTCTCCTCACCAAGTACAACAGAATAGCTACCCTTCCCGTCATTTTCAACTGTTTTTATTTTCCCCGTTACCGCAATGACTTTATCCAGGTAAAGAACATTGGCTTCTTTCTCGCTTTTCTCAAATGAGGTGATGAGATCGGTGGCCCGCATTTGTACCTGCGCTTTTACTTTGCTGAGGTCTTTCACTTTCCGGGTATATTCCTTATACCCGTACCATCCGCCGCTGATGACAGCAATAGCGACGGCTGCGAGGATGATCCTTTTCTTTGTCATGACTATTGATTTTAATTGTTAGGGGCGCCTGCATCTATCCAGGCTTTGATACGATTGATATTGCAGGCACTTATTTTATTTCCGCCTTGCGGCATGGGAGAATAACCAGCCGCATAACTGATCGTTCCATATAATTTGCCATTCAGCGCTGCTGCCTTTACATTATTATATCCATCCAGGGATAAATTCCCGGAAGGGGCGCTGCCGCTATGACAACCCAGGCAACCACTACCCTGCAGCAACGGCAACACAGTTGCTGAATAAGTAACTCCATTGGTATCGCAAGCACCATTACCCGGGTAAAGGTCTTCCTCCACATCATAATAGCAGCTGCTGAAAAATGCTGATGCCAGCAAGAATATAATAGATGTCTTTTTCATTATTAATTGTTCGGCGAACCTGCTTCGATCCATTTTCTTACCTGTATGATCTCGCAATCGGAAAGTTTGGTCCCGTTCTTTGGCATAGCAGAAAATCCTGCATAGTGATTGATACTTCCCCATAAGCTGCCATCAGCCACCTTTGCTTTTATACCATTATAAGTACTGAGATCGATGCTGCCCTGTGCTGCAGAGCCGCTATGACAACCCTGGCATTTGTTACTGATCAGTGTCCTGATAGCTCCGCTGAAAGTAAAACTGCTACTGTCACACATACTCTGGCAAACAAGATTCAATGCTCCCTGCTGTATCCATTGACGGATAAGCTGTATCTGTGCCTGGGTTAAAGGATTGCGTGGTGGTTCCGGCATACGGTCGCCGGGATCTGTATCAGTGATCGCTTCATACAGGTCGCTCCCATTCGGATTCCCCGGAGAAATGATACCAGAAGCCATTACTTTTTCATAAGATGTCAGCGTTACTCCATCCTCGTGAGAGGCATTATCGTGACATCCGCTCATAGCGCAGTTAGATACGAGTATGGGCAGGACCTGTTGCTGGAAATAAATTTTGTTTGGATCACAGGGAGTAGATGATGCACCATTACCGGGGTTACCAGTCCCGTTACCTGTATTGTTATTCAAATCTTCTATCCTGTGTTTACAGGAACCAACCAGCAACAGGGATGCTGATAGCAATAAAATAACGGATAGAGACCGGGTGATCATTTAGCAGAATTTTTCAGGTTAAAGAAAGGTGAACCGTTCCGTTCAGCCTGTCAACTGATATGAGTAACCACCAAAAGGGGGAATGTAACTTCTTTTAAAAAAAATTCCGCCCCGCCAGAGAGCGGGACGGAAAGGTCTCCATAGATATGAAAAGTTGTTACTGGTGTAGTGTGATCGTTGGCAAATGAGTGTCCTCCCTGTTCCGTACAATTACATTATTGATCGTAGTATCGTTATAATTATTCTGCCCGTCAATAAAAACCCTGTAAGTGCCGGCACTCAACCCGACAATCTTGAATTCCCCGTCATTATCGTCAGGTATGGCCATTGAAGTATCTGAACCGTTTATGGCCATCACTAATGCATCGGCAGCAGCCGGCAATACTCTTCCTTCAATTCTTCCGGAATGGCTGCGTGTGAAGATCTTTATATGAGATTTCAGCCTGTAACCATTATTATTCCCGGGTCCGCTGTTATCAGCCCGGATAGAACGGCCTGCATCAAAATCTATCCAGAAAAGTACCTGGTCAGGCGGAACAATTTCAAAGTTGCTGTCGTCGAGGTTAGCGACTACTTCCCTGTCGTTGTCATGCACCTGCAATGGAAAAACCTGGCCGTCTTTCATTACGCTGTTCTGTGTACCGAGTGTCAGCTTCACTTTTTTTACTCTTGCATTAGGCAAAGAGCCGGTAGCAAATAATGTATCAAGGCCATTGCGGAAACGAAGAATATTGTAAACCCCTGCATGAATGTTAAGGTTCACCCAGCCACCATTGGGTAATGTATCATCCTCCAGTTTCACTTCCAGTTTTTGAAGATCGATAAATACACTGTCAAAAACAGGTGTCTGGTGATCGGTCAGGTAAATAGTAATGGAATGTGGTTTATTTACATTGGTGGCAGTGGCATTGTCGCCGGATGCATCTTTCTGGCAGGAATAAATGACAAGCGTAGCACTCAACAAACTTAATGCTGTGTAACGGATCGTGTTTTTCATGATGAACGGTTTTAGTTTTTAGTAAAAGTCAGGAATTCGTTGTTGGCTGTATTGTCATCACCCAGCCTGATCTCTGTGGTGCTGTTTGAAAGTATTTTCCAGTCATCGGTCAATTCGCCTAATGGTTTATTGGTAGCAACCTTTGGCCCAAGATCAATATTGAATTTATTGGAACTAGTATTTACATTCCATGTGCCTGTTTGCGTGGCGCCATTTTTTACTGCGGCAACCGTACCACTGCTGCTGAAAGTAAAGCTGTACCCGGAAAAATCTGCAGTTTCATCATTACCACTATCGGTAAATAAGGTGACACACCAGCTTCCGGAAGAAGCCACCTGGCTTACATTAGACGAAACGCTGTTAGAAGGATCGCAGGAAACAAGCAGCACGGCAAGGGCCAGGATAATTGAAAAGACATTCGTTCTCATATGTTTTGTATTTAAGTGTATTAGTTGGTCAACCCCCATTAACGGTATGTAACCACAGGACAAAAAAAGGCCCTCCCCGGAACGGGAGAGGGTCAGCTACTGCTAATTAACACTCACTCTACCTGAGTTTTTTAACCTTCCTGATCAGCTTATTGGTAACTTTTCCATGATAAAGATGGGCGGAGTTATTATGTATTTTAGTCAGCAGGTCTAAGGCCTGATTGTATTCCTTATGACGGATATATGTCAATGCCAGGTAATATTCAGCTTCTTCCTTCAACACATTTGTTCCTGTTGCCTCGTTTTTTGCGATCACTTCTTTATAGCTAGTAATTGCTTTTTCATTATCAGCAAGCTCAGTATAAGACATAGCCCTCAAAAGATCTTCTTTTATGGTGAATGGTCTGTCAAATGATATAGCAACGACGTCAGCATAGTTCTTTTCCCGGTAAGCTTTTTCCACAGGCGACATATCTTTAGCGCTTCCATCACGAACAGTACTCAATTCATAAGACTGATAATTATTCCTGAACAATTTTTCCGGGGTAAGAGAATAATAATTATACACCGTGATGCCAACAAAGATGATCAGTAAACCTGCTGCGACAGACATAGTGAACCGGATAATACGGCGGGAAGAACTTATTTTTATGACAGGGGTCCGGAATTCCTTCATCATTTCCTGGTGAACAGCTGCTACTTCCTGTTGCAGCCCATAGCTGTGAACCGCTTCCCTGGCCAGTTTCAGGCCTTCCAGTTCTTCCTGCAGAGCTTTATCGGCCAGCAATTGTTTTTCCAGTTCAGCCCTTTCAGTTCCCGCCAGTTCGTCATCTAAGTACCGAAGCAGCTTTTGTGACATATCATTTGTAGAATTACTCATGCAATAAGTTTTTTAGGGTTTGTTTCAATAATGGATTCTCCGATATCATCTGTTCTAATTGTTTCAGGCATTTATATTTTTTATTCCGTACCACCTGCTCGTTCTCATAATCCAGCGATTCCAGTATCTCTTTTATGGATAAATTGTTGTAATAAAACAGCAGTAATATTTTCCGGCAGGTCTCTCCTAACTGTGTTACTAAATTTACCAGCTGTTCTTTTGTTTCGCGGTCTGCTATTAATTGGCTTACATCCATTCCTGCTTTCTCGTGTTCTTTTTCATATCTTTCTTCTCTTGCCAGTGCCCGCCCTCTTCGTTTTAGTTCATTCAGCCAGATATGCCGGTTCAGGGAAAATAAGAATGTCTTTATCGTTGATTCTCCCCTGAATTTATCTTTCTGTACCAGGTCAATAAAGTTCACCACCACTTCCTGGAACACATCCTCTGCATCCTGGCTGCTGCCACTGTTGTTTATTACATGCCAGCTCAGGCTTTCAAAGTAGGTCCTGTAAATAGACTTGATAGCATCATTTACCTGTTTCCCCGACCGGAGACTGGCTACCAACTCTTCGTCGGAGAGGGATTTAACTGCCTTCATGTTTAATTCCATTATTTGTAACCAAAGGAGCTAATTTTGTAACCTAATCTACCAATTATTTGTTAAGTAAACGGAAGCAGAATTATAAACGGCATGGACTATTTTGAATTATTTGAGATACCGGTGCAATTAAAGGTGGATATTGCTCCCCTGCACAAAAAATTCTTTGAACTAAGCCGGAAATACCACCCGGATTATTTCGTCAATAATACTTCCGATGCTCAAGCAGAAGCTTTGGAAAGATCAGCCTTACTGAACAAAGCCTACAAGGCTTTTAAGAATCCAGATGAAACGATCAAATATGTGTTACAACAAAAAGGATTACTGGAAGAAGAAGAAAAGTATGAGTTACCCCCTGATTTCCTGATGGAAGTGCTGGAAATAAACGAACAATTGATGGATACTGAAGATCCCGGGACTCACATAAATATTAAATCTTCCATTGAAAATCTTCAATCTGAAATATATGGGCCTGTTAAAAAAATTGTGGAGCATTACCAGGAAGGCGTTACTTCCGAAAAAGAGCTGCTGCAGGTAAAGGAATACTATTACAAGAAAAAATATTTGGACCGCATACGCCGTGAGTTAGCCGGAAAGACGTAATATTGCAGCCCCATTTCTTAGGCTTATGCCTTGCAATGAAGGGCCCGGGTGGCGGAATTGGTAGACGCAGCAGACTCAAAATCTGCCGTTCGCAAGGATGTGCTGGTTCGATTCCAGTCCCGGGCACAATGACCTCGATTAACAGTCGAGGTTTTTTTTATTTCATTTATTTATTGGTAGACGCACCCCGATTCAATCGGGGCGTCCGCAAGGATGTGCTGGTTCGATTCCAGTCCCGGGCACAGGCCGGAGTAGTAAAACACTTCGGCTTTTTAATTTCCATTCTAAACACAACAGTCACCCCTGGGTAAAAGTTGGTCACTGGTTGAAATCCTTTCCTGCATCTTATCCTAACTTTAAACCTCCGGTCACTTTCTTACTGTTTATGTCTCGCTTTCCCTATAACTTGACCTGTACAGTGTTTCCGGCTCTGTGATCTCACTATTACTTTCACTAAAAGCATGACAAGCGTATGAAATTAATTCAATCACCGGCTATCTGTAAATCCTTAGGAGTTGGATTGCTGGCATCATTACTGATCGCCTGGACCTACAAACCGGGTGAGTTACAAAATAACGAAGGGGAAATTCCCATCACGTATTACAAACTGGATAATGGCCTGAAAGTGGTCTTGTCTCCCGATAACACCTCTCCTACTATCGGCGTGGGTGTCTACTACAATATCGGATTTCGTATTGAACCAAAGAACCGGACGGGCTTTGCTCACCTGTTCGAACATATGATGTTCCAGGGCTCGGAGAACCTGGGTAAAATGGAATTCATTCAACTGGTGCAGAAGAATGGCGGCGTGCTGAATGGCAGCACCCGCTTTGATTTTACCAATTATTACGAGGTGATGCCGGCGCATAAATTAGAAACAGCGCTTTGGGCGGAAGCCGACCGGATGAAAGGGCTAAAGATCACGCAGGAAAATCTTACCAACCAGCAGGGCGTAGTAAAGAATGAAGTGAAAGTAAATGTGCTGAACCAGCCTTATGGCGGTTTTCCCTGGCTCGATATGCCGCAATACGCCAATGAGAACTGGTATAATGCCCATAATTTTTACGGCGACCTTGCCGATCTTGATTCAGCCAAACTGGAAGACGTTGATAATTTCTTTAAGACATTTTATAGCCCTAACAATGCAGTATTGGTTGTGGTAGGCGATTTTACTGTTGCCGATGCAAAGAACTGGATCAGTAAATATTTCAGTAAAATACCGGCAGCCGTTCTTCCGCCTAAACCAGACCTCAGTGAACCGGCGCAACAAAAAGAAAAAAGGTTTACCAAAGAAGATAAGCTGGCAAAAAAACCGGCGCTGGCGGTAGCCTATAAAATGCCTGAAAAAAATACGGCTGAATACTTTGCTATGGGATTGATCGACCAGATGCTGGTGCAGGGACAGGATAGTAAACTGTATAATCTACTGGTGCAAAAGAAAGGTTATTCTGCCAATGTGGGCGGCGGCATCAACTTTGCGCTGGGAAATATGTACGATTATAACGGGCCGATGCTATGGATGTCAAATATCACTTATGACTCCACGATCACTTCCGATTCTGTCATTGCCCAGTACGATGCAGCTATCGCTGATATTGCAAACAATGTATCGAAAGAAGACCTGCAACTGGCACTGGTAAAAATAAGGTCAGGCTTATACGATGCGATGGGAGGCAATTTTGGGATCGGCAAGATCAACCTGCTGGCTTGTTTTGCCCTGTTTGATGATGATCCTTCCCGCATCAATAAGCTGGAAAATGAATTTAAAAAAGTGACCCCGGAACTAATTAAAAAAACGGCACAGAAATACCTGGTCGCTACTAACAGAACTATCCTGGTCATTGAACCTAAAGCCCCCAAATCATGAAAAAGATCATTTGTCTTACAGCACTTACTTGCATAATCGTTACAACTATTATTGCCCAAAAAGAAACACCCCCGGTTGGTGGCGTGGCAAAAGACTTTAAACTATCTGAGAAAAAAACCCAGAAATATGCCAATGGCCTTAAAAGCACAATGGTTCATTATGGCAATACCCCAAAAGTTACCATCTCACTTGTCATCAAAACAGGCAATGTGCATGAGACAACCAGCGAGATATGGCTGGCAGACCTTACCGGCAGGATGTTAAGAGAAGGAACGGCAAAATTCAACTTTGCAGAAATATCCAAAAAAGTGGCGATGATGGGTGGCAACCTGAATGTGAATGTGGGCTTAGCGCAAACCACTATTGCCGGGGCTGTCTTATCAGAGTACGCTGCCGATTTCATTCAACTGATCAGCGAACTCGTGATGAACCCTGCTTTTCCTGCCAGTGAACTGGAAAGATTAAAAGGCGATATGAAAAGACGTTTGAGTGTGCAACGGTCCGTGCCGCAGTCCCAGGCGCAGGAACAATTTTACCAGGCTGTTTATGGCGACCAGCGCTATGGCAAAACATTTCCTACAGATGAAATGATCAATGGCTATACGACAGCATCAGTAAAAAGTTTTTATGATCAGAACTTCGGCGCCAAACGTTCAGTATTATATATTGTCGGAAAGTTTGATGACAAGGCTGTAAAGGATGCCATCAGTAATTCATTGACCAAATGGAAAACAGGCCCGGAGATCAATTACCCGAAAGTGAACGCAATGGTGGTTGCAGATACAATGATCATTGACCGTAAAGGAGCGCCGCAAACTACTTTGATGCTTGGATTACCGGTCATTACTCCTGATAATAAAGATTATGTACCCCTGTTGGTAACCAACTCACTACTCGGAGGTTCTTTTGGTTCAAGGATCACCAGCAACATACGGGAAGATAAAGGTTATACCTATTCTCCTGCAAGTTCTGTGAGCAACAGCAAGGGCAGTACGCTTTGGTTTGAGCAGGCGGATGTAACCAGTGAACATACTATTGCTTCCATGCAGGAAATTGAAAAAGAAATTAAGAAGCTGCAGGAACAGCCGCCCTCTGAAGATGAACTGGACGGAATACAGAATTATTCAGCCGGTATTTTTGTATTGCAGAACTCTTCCCCCGGCGGCATTATCGGTCAATTGAATTTTCTTGATCTCTATGGTTTGCCCGACAGCTATCTTACCAATTATGTAAAGAACATTCACAGCGTGACGCCGGAAAAAGTATCTGAAACAGCAAAGAAGTATATCCAGTATGATAAAATGACTAAAGTAATGGTAGGCGACAAACAAGCCATTCAGCAACAGGTCAGCAAACAAAAAGAGAAGCTGAAAGCATTTTAATTTCCATGCCTCGAATTAATAATGCCTTGCAGAATTCTGCAAGGCATTTCTTTTGTGTATGTAAACGTAATTTTTCTCCCTTAATTAAAGTATTAGCCGGAGAAATTTATGGCAGCCCGGTTGGTTTTGCAGAAATGTACATAATTGTAAATTCCCTTACATTTACCAAACAAAGAAGCAGGTTGGCTAGACAACCACCTGCTTTGGTCTTCGTTGACCGTTCACATGAGAAAACTATTGTACATCCGTCTTGCTGTCAAAATCCTGTTGCAAGACGGTTTTTTATTTCTATTGAGTAAAATTATCTGCATATACCCGGAGCAATCCTGTTGATTTACCCAAACATGAATTTTAACCCCTGAACCCGCATCCCTGGAAATTAAAAGGGTCATCCCTGCACGGTCTTTAAATTTTTCGGGTAATTCAATTTTTGGTCAGCAGGGTCATCTTGGCCCCAGGTAGATCAGTTTATCGGTCCATTCCCTGTTTGTCGCCGGGTTGAATACCGGCCCGGGGTTATAGTTATAACCGAACTTTGCATAAATGATCTTCGCAGCCGGGTCATAACGTGAATTAAATCCCGGCGCCATTGTATAAAAAGTTACTGCCCCAGGAAAAGCGTTTTGCACGGTAACAGCATTGGTTGTTTCATTAACAGTGTATTCAGGCTCCTGCGCCCCAAAAGCACTTAACACGCCGCCGAATAAACCCGGATGAAAATAACCGCCAAAATCCGGAACAAACATTTTAACACTGTTCAGTCCCGTGGTATGCATTTCCACATTAATGACGAAAGGATCGTACCCGGGGGAAGCAGTGGGATGATAAAATGCCCCTTCGAGCCGATACACACCATCATACTTGTTCTTTACAGAAAGCGCAATAACAAGAGTACCTGCGATCTGGCTTACTTCTCCCCCATTTACTTCAGCAATAGAAATTCCGATGGCGTTTTCGCCGGTTGCCACATCAGATGGTTTAATGCGGATACGTACTTTCTGGTTTCTCTCCCCCGGGGATAACGTGAACTGATCACTTTCCAGCGAGAACCCGGTTACCGGCACCATCACATAACTGGTGCCATTCTCATTATTATAATCACTCACCACAGACGGGCTGATGGTGATCTTTACTGTAGCATTATTCTGTACATCCGATCTTATCATAAAACGGATGTCAGTTATATCCACCGTTACCAGGTTTGAAGTATAATCCATGGCAACACTTGTGAACCCGCTTGTCTCAGAAAACTCGACGATAGGCCTGAAAGTATTGATGGCGGCATCACCATATATGATGTTTTTTTTGCAGGAGGAAAGAAGTAAGGCAGCTACCAGCAGGTAAAATAATTTGGTTACAGCTAATCTCATTTTATTACTTTTTTAAATTAATAGCCGGGGTTTTGTTCCATATTGCGATTGGCAAGCATTTCCGTTTGTGGAACGGGGAAAGCCCATGCCCTGTTCGCCGGCAGCAATGTGCAGAATGAATTGCAGCTCTGTGTCCGGTTGACAGTACGTGTGGTACGCTTCAGGTCAAAGAAGCGATGCCCTTCCATCATCAGTTCTTTTCTTCTTTCTGTTTGTATAGCTGTCAGCAATGCAGTCCCAGTTTCGCTGCCTGTGACAGCTCCTCTTACCGAACGCAATGCATTCAGATCAGCCAAAGCCTGCGCCCCCATTCCCGTTTTGCGTGCATACGCTTCAGACCTGATCAAATACATTTCCCCGGTGCGGAGTATTTTAAAATCTGTCACTCCATCGGGATTACCTAACGCCGTTGCTTTCGCAGAATATTTTCCTAATACCAAATGCCCGTTCACATCAGCCCAATAAGCATCAAACCGAATATCACCTATGTCGTATAAATTAAGGAGGTCATCCACCGGCTCCCAGGAGATCAGGTCGCCTGCTGTCTGGTATATTTCTCTTGCCAATGCCGGCTCTGCTGCCTGGTATTTGATGGACCAGATCACTTCAGCCGTTGAAGCATCATGCCATATATCCATAAAGCTCGCCTGCGAAGCTAATGGCCGTGCATTGATCACGAGGCTTGCATACTTGATAGCGCTGTCAAGCTCATTGGCATATAAATACATTCTTGCCAGCATCGCATCGCATACCAGCCTGTCAATATAAGCCCTGTTCGTACCTGCTGTTGATGTAGCAGATTGAATAGGTTTGTCGGTATTACTTACCATTGCACGGGCGGTTTTCAGGTCAGCCTCTATCTTATCATAGGTTTGTTTTACCGTTAACCGGGCAGGCATTTGTTCAATATCAAACTTATCAACGTAAGCGATCCCCAATGCAGTTGAATTGCGGTCATAGTCAGCAGCCCACCAGCGCAGTAATTCAAAATGCATAAATGCTCTCAGTGCCCTGGCCTGTCCTTCAATGCGGTTTACTTTCAATCTATCAGTGGCTGCAAACCTGTCAATACCTCTCACTGAAAGGTTCGTATGTTGAATTACCCTGTAAGCATCATCCCAGGCAGCCTGTACAGATGGATTATCTGCTGTATAGTTCCAGCGGAATGCTGTATTCAGGTTACCGAGATTATCAGGGCCATTATAAAAATTATCAGCGGCTATATCCACGGCGGATAAGAAAAGACTTCCCCCGTTTACACCGCCGTACAAACCATTTTGCTTTAACCGCTGGTATGTGCCGGTCAATACAAAATCATACTCATCAACTGTTTCAAAGAAATCATCGCCGTTGATAGTGTGAGTAGGATCCAGGTCAATTGCTTTTTTACAGGAAGAGAATAACGATCCTGCTACGATCAAAGCCATTATATATTTAACTGTACTTTTCATTTGCTGATTTTTTTAAAATTATAAACCAAGACTTACCCCGATCGTGATGGCCTTCAGTGCCGGGTAATGTGCGCCGGCCAAAACGCCTGTGAACACTTCAGGGTCGTAGCCCTGGAAGCTATGCCAGGTATACAGGTTTTGACCCTGTGCAAATATTTTCAGGCTGCCCATCTTCCATTTGCTGATAATACTGTTTGGAAGCGAATAACTGACGATGATATTCCTCAACCGGAGGAAATCACCTTTTTCCAAAAACCGGGTTGTGGTAGCCTGGAAATCGTTGAAAGGTGATGGGATATCCGTGATATCACCCGGGTGCTGCCATTCTCTTAAATTATTCCGGTTAAGGTTGGAGAACCAATACTGTGGATTTTCTACATCCACACGGGCCTGGTTGAATATATCAAAGCCATACTGGTAAGTGAACAAAGCAGAAAGTTCAAAACTTTTATAAGTAACCGTAGCGCCAAACCCACCAAAACCTTTGGGATCAAAAGAACCAACGATCGCTGCATCTGCGGGGTCATACACATTGGTGATGGTTTTCCCATCTGCTTTATAATACAAGGCATCGCCATTATCAGGGTCAACACCGGCATATCTTACCAGGTAAGCGCTATTTGCCCTTTCCCCGATCCGGTTAATGCTGATACCATTTACGATCTCATCATTTCCATCCAGCTCCAGCATTTCACTTTTATTACCGGTCCAGTTGCCATTGATATTTACAGTCAGGTCCTTGTTCTTAATAAGATCATAAGACAAGAATATTTCAACTCCCTGGTTTCTCAGTTTACCCATGTTGGTAACAATACTGCCCACCCCGTTAGTAGATGAAAGCAGCCTGTTGAGATAAAGACCATTGGTGATGCTGTTATAGACTTCCACGCTTCCGGATAAACGATCTTTCAATACAGTAAAATCAACCCCTGCATTTAAAGTACTGCGTGTTTCCCATGTCAGCTCGTCTTTCTTCAGGTTCACCAGCCTCAACCCGCCAATACCATTATAAGAAGAAGGTCCGAATTGTTCCAGCGCTTCGTACGAATCACCAATCTCTGCATTACCGGCAGATCCATAGCTTACTTTAAATTTCAGGTTATCAAATAGTTTTTGATTCGCCATGAAATTTTCGCTGGTAACAGCCCAACCAAAACCAAGACCGCCATAATTGACAAATTTTTTGCCTTCAGCCAATCTTGAACTTCCATCCCGGCGGGCAGTAAGATTTACGAAATATTTATTCTTGTAATCATAATTGCCAATGGCGAAATAAGAGATGATGGCTTCCTCTGTTTCACCGCCGGCTACCAGTGGAATAAAGTTATTGGTAGGTGTGCCCGGTGTGATACCGGCTGCATTCTTGATCGGGCCTATCAGTCCAAAACCTGTATATCCATTGGTTACAGTACTTCTTTTTATCAACTCATTAAAAAGACCGATCCCGAAACTGTGGTCACCGGATTTCTTTTCATAATTAATAGAAGTAGTGCCCGTGGTGCGTACCCGCCTGAGTGAACCGGCATTAAAGGCGCCGGAAAGACCCGGCACTACCTGGTTTGCCTGTGTATTGATGTCAGTATAATTCTCATTCTGGTCATCTGTAAAATCAGTACCCCATTGCGTTCTTACATTCAGCCCTTTTACAAATGGTATCCTGTATTCCAGGCTGATAACCCCGATCGCTTTGATCTGTTTATTCAAATTAGTATTTAAGAACAGGTCAGGCAAAGGATTCGGATTGCCGCCCGGATCGGTTAAGTTATAACTTCCATCGGGCAGGTAAGGCGTGATGTAAGGCAGGGTCCACCTGTACGCATTCAGCGGGGTGGTGATCACATTATCATTTTCGAAAGTGCCGGATGTTTTAGAAAACCCGATAGTAGCAGAAATACCTACTTTAAAATTACCGGCAGTATGATCAAGGTTTACTCTTCCTGTGTACCGGTTTAGATTGGTTGTTTTCACCAATCCTTCCTGTGTAAAAATTGATCCGGATATAAAGAACCTTGTTTTATCATTGCCTCCTGTAGCGCTCAGGATATGCTGTTGTGTTTTTGCCTTGCGGAACATAGCTTCTTCCCAGTCAGGGTTTACCTTTGATAAACTATCATAGTCAGCCTGCGACCAGCCAAAGCCATTCGCACCACCGGGCCTGTCATAATAAAGCTCATAGTCGAGTTTTTCCTTTGAGTTCATCAGCACCAACTGGCTTTCGGGCAATTGCTGAACACCATACTGGTAGTCATAATTAAGAACTGTCTTTGCATTCTTGCCGCGTTTTGTTGTCACTACAATAACACCATTGGCTCCCCTTGACCCATATTGTGAAGTGGCCACTGCATCTTTTAGTATGCTGTAGGTTTCAATATCAGCGGGATTGATACTTTGAAAATCTGCACCGGTTATTTGGATACCGTCAACTATATACAATGGCTGTGTGCCGCCAAGCACGGATCCTTTACCACGGATGGTAACCGAAGCTGCTGATCCGGGCTGCCCGCTTTGTGATTGGATCAATACTCCCGGAGCTTTCCCCTGCAGCAATTGTTCGAAGGAACCTATGGGCTGCAGGTTAACTTCCGATCCTGCTATTTTCGCTACCGAACCGGTGTATTGTCTTTTGTTTTGCGTAGTATAACCCGTTATTACCACTTCCTGCAAATTCGTTTGGGCTATTGCCAGTGAAACATTCAGTGAATTGCCGCTGACAGCAACTTCCTTTTCCGTAAACCCGGTAAATGAAAAAACAAGGATCGAGTTATTTGGAACTGAAATACGAAACCGGCCATCCTGGCCGGTAGTAGTTCCCGAACGGGTGCCTTTTACAAATACACTTACTCCCGATAAAGGAGAATTATCTCTTGTATCTGTCACCACACCGGTCACATCCTGCTGTGCCCAGGCGAAAGAAGTGAAAAGGACCGCAAAAAGTGTAAATAGTAATGATCTTTTCATGTGCATACATTTTAATTTTTTTCAATCGCAGGATAACAAACAACATCCTGCAACCCATGAGTTATTAATAAAAATGGCTGGAAACAGTCCGGTAGTTTTTAGTGCCTGATAAACAGCAGACAACAAAGATTTATAGTATGCTTCGCTATTAAGCCGCTGATTGCCTGAAGCATGAAAAATGAATACCGGGACATGAAAAAGTAACAGGAATAAAAAAGGGTTGCCCTATTAGAGCAACCCGTTAAAAAATCATACTATACCATTAATATCCGGGGTTCTGTTGCGCCACCGGGTTACTGAAAAGTTCTGATTGTGGGATCGGCCAGATATAGGCATTGGCGTTAGGCGTTACTACCGGCGCTGTACCTTTTGGCGGAAATGGCTGAAGATTGCGCATGATGTCAAAATTGCGCAATCCTTCTCCCAGGAATTCAATTCTTCTTTCAATGGCTATCTGCGCCAGCAAAGCTGCAGGTGTTGCAAAATCACCGGGAACATATGTGGTAGTGTTATCAGACCGGCGGTGAACAGCGTTCAAAAGATCAATCGCCCTTGTGTCAACCGTGTTGGTTTGCTTTACCCTTGCTTCTGCCAGGTTCAGCAATACTTCTGCATACCTGATCACAGGCACATAGTCAGTATGTGGATTCGAAGGAAATTTTCTCCAAACAGTTGATGTGCCTGACGTGCCAACAAAAGCCCTCCTGGCATCAGTTGCTTTCCAACTGGCATTTGATACGATACCTGCTGCAGCTGTATTAAGTGTATAATCGAGTGCGCCGACTGGTCCGGGCATATAATAATTGGCCAAACCATTTTGTGTTCCGGGCAGGTCCAATGTTGTAAACGGCATTGAAAAAATAGATTCCAGGGTATTGTAAGGCGGTGCGTATACTGAAGCAACGTTTGGCTCCAGCCTGTGCGCCACACCAGTAGCAGCCTGGTAAGGAGCTGTAGCAGGCACCAGTTTGTCTGCTTCTGTAATTGCATCAGCATTCCGGCCCATTGCTAATAACATACGTGTTTTTAAAGCGATAGCCGTGTTGCGATGTGCATGAGTAGTATTCAGCTCAGCGCTTCCATTGTTAAGCGGTAGATTTGTTTCCGCAAAATTCAGATCGGCCAGTATTTGCGTATATACTTCTGCTACCGTTGCTCTTGTCATACTGTTATTCCCGGTGCTGTATTCAGCAGTTAACCTGAGCGGAACACCAGGGTTAGCCCCGTTACCATCTGCATAGGGTTTTGCATAGAGTGTAAGCAAACCCCAGTAGCTGAGTGCCCTTAATGTTCTTGCTTCTGCTTTATATTGACTTTTCAAAGCATCAGTTATAGGCGCTTCATCAATTCTTTCCAGCACAATGTTACATTGATTGATGCAGGCATAAGCATCCCGCCATACATACTGCACTTCATTGGTAGCAGGTGTGGCGCTGAAGTTCCATGTTTGCAGGCCGGTTACACCATTATTGGTCCTGTTTAAAAAATCTTCACCACGTACATCGCCATAGACCACAAACCTGCTCCCGAAAAAAAATGATGTTTTCAGCATTACATACATTCCGTTTACCTGCTGCTGCGCCCGTGCTGCTGTGGCAAATGCTTCCGTTGCCGGCAGATCAGCCTGCGGATTAGGTTCTAATTTACTTTTATCGCAGGAAAATAAGGCTCCCGCCGTTATTACCAGGATAATTATTTTGCTTTTCATTTTGTTCCGTTTTAGTTAAGACTCATTGTTCATTTTAAAATCCAACGTTTACACCAACCGTCATAGTTCTTGACTGTGGAACAGAATTCCTGTCAACACTTGGTGAACCATTATTATTACCATTAGAGGATACTTCGGGATCGAAACCAGTATAACCGGTTACTACAAATGCATTTTGTACAGATGCATACACCCGGAAACTATTTATTTTAGCTTTCTGCAGTACACTTACCGGGAGTGAATAGCCAATCGAAATATTTCTTGCTTTGAGAAAATCGCCTTTTTCTACGTTTTCGGAAATAACAATACCTGATCCGTTTGAGAGATTATCGCCAAATACAAGCTTGGGTATATTAGTAACATCACCGGGTCGTTGCCAGCGGTTCAGCGTTTCTGTCGAATTATTCCAGTTGCGGTTATCTCTTAAGCCGGCCTTTGTACCATTATATACATAATTACCGCCGGAGAAATATAACAGAATGTTGAGATCAAAATTCTGGTAACGAAATGTATTTTCCCATCCGCCTGACCACGTAGGAAGCGCAGGGCCTATCAATACACCGTCAGATACCTGGTCAGGTGCACGGGGAGCAGTAGTACCATCTAAATAGGTCCAGCGTGTAGCCACCGGTGATGACAGATCGAATTGAACCTGCTCACCATTACGATAAACAAATATTCTTCTTCCATTGGCAGGGTTCACTCCATTTGTCCTGACAGCAAAAAAACTTCCGATAGACTCCCCTACACGAATAATGCTTGGACGCTCCAATCCTGATGTAGCGATGAAAATATCAGCATTGCCGGATGCAAGTTCTTTCACCTCATTTTTCAGGGTAGCTATATTAAAATTGCTGCTCCACGTAAAATCCTTTTTACTCACGACCCTGGTATTGACAGTAAATTCAAATCCGGTATTCACCATCCGTCCAATATTTACCGGCACCACACCACCAGCCAATGTAGCAGCGCTGGTAGGCAACGTGTTGATAAAAGCGACACCTTTCGACGGGCTTTGCGGGTCATTCAACACCAACCCATCTATATTATTGTTATAGTAAGCAAAATCAACAGTGATCCTGTTATTCAAAAAACCTGCTTCAAACCCTATGTCTGTTTTCTTACTGGTTTCCCAGGTCAGGTCTGTATTGCCTGCCTGCGAATAGAATAAGGCAGATTGCGATCCATATAATGCGCTGGTGAAAAGAAAATAAGAAGCAAAATCAGCAATGCCATTTATATTACCCACTTGTCCATAACTGCCCCTTAATTTGAAACTGCTGAATACATTGGCTAATGCTGAGTTTTTGAAAAAGTTTTCCTGTGAAATAGCCCATCCTGCAGAGGCACCACCAAAGTTTCCGTATTTCTTTCCCGGTGCAAATGCAGAATAGCCATCACGCCGTGCATTCAGGGATAAAAAGTATTTCTTTTTGTAATCATAATTCAGACGGCCAAAGAAAGATACCAGGTAGCTTTCTCCCAAAAAGTTAGAATTGGGGAATGATGTAAAAGATGGAACGATCAATACATAGCCTCCCTGGTATTCATCAAAATAAGAATCCCCTACCTGCCTGCGCTGGGCACCCCATCCTTCATTGAATGTAAACTGTTGTTCATTTCCCAATAACAGGTTCACACTATGTGATTCGCCTAATTTGCGTTCAAACGTTAACAGGTTCTGCCAGTTCTGCCTTTGAAAACGTTGCTGAAGATTGGCTGCAGCACCTAACGTATTGGTCCCATCGCCGTGTATCGGGTTTTGAAACTCCTTACTTAAGGTATTCAGGTAATCTATGCCGAAAACGGTCCTGAAATTTAAACCTTTAAGCAATTTAATATCTGCATAAACATTGGCCAGGATGCGATCGGATTCAGCAGAAAACTTATTTAGGTCAAGGATCATCACAGGATTGGTAAAGTTCAATGCTGTCAGGTTAGCGCCCTGTCCAATTGTATTACCTGCAATATTTATATTGTAACTGCCATCAGGATTATAAGGGGCAACGTTGGGCGCCAATACCAGTGGCAAACGGCCAAGACCGGAAGTATTAAATGCCTGTGTCGGCAAAGACCCTGAGTTAGGAGCAAAATTGCTTGAATTGCTGTACGTAAAATTGCCGCCTATCGTGATCCGGTCGCTTACTTTATGATCCAGGTTCATCCGGCCTGCCAGCCTTTTAAAAGTATTTTTCTTCAACATCCCTTCCTGGTTGGTATATCCAAAAGAAAAATAATAACTGGTTTTGTCACTGGCCCCGGATATATTCATCGTATGGCTTTGCGACATGCCGGTCTGGTAAATATAATCGTACCAGTCTGTGTCAATGGTTTTTCCGTCAGGCCCTGTTTGTAAATAAAACCCACGGGTAGTGCCGTTAGGTGGTGTGCCGATATTGGTCAACCCTTCATTCTTCAAGGTTACATATTCTTCTGCATTCAATACATCAAGAAGGTTCATAGCTTTGGTAAAACCTACCCATCCGTCATAATTTACTTTTGCTCTTCCCTGTTTCCCTTTTTTGGTGGTAATGATCAATACACCTGCGGATGCCCTTGAGCCATAAATAGCACTGGCTGCCGCATCTTTTAATACTTCAAAACTTTCTATGTCGGAAGGATTGATATCGGCAAGTATGTTATTAGGCGCTGTTACACCGGTGCTTGTCGGGTTGGAAGCGGTTCCAACATTGCCGACGAAAGTAGGTACACCGTCGATCACTACAAGCGGAAAAGAGCTTAAGTTAATTGAACTGATCCCACGTACACGGATAACAGGAGGATTGTTTAGGACACCATTAGGTATCATTACACTAACGCCAGCCGCCCTGCCTGAAAGTGCCTGGTCAAAACTTTGTACCGGCACATTCCGGGTAGCTTCTCCATTGATCTTTGATACGTTTCCCGTAAGGTCCCTTTTCCGCTGTGTACCATAGCCGACTACCACCACTTCCTGCAAAGTATTGTCCTCTGCTTTTAAACTGGTATTGATAACCGTGTTGTTGCCGATACTAACTTCATCAGGTGCTTTTCCAACATAAGAAAAGACCAGTGTGGTTGCATTTTTTTCTGCAGTAATAGAATAATTACCGTCGGCATCGGTCAGAACGGCTGTTTTTGTTCCTTTAACCGCTACTGTAGCCCCTGCAATAGCATTGCCATTTTCGTCGGTGATTTTTCCCGTAATGGTCCGGCTTTGTGCCAGCGCCATTAATACGGGCAATAGAAAGGTGCATAAAAATAATAAGCGTCTCATAGCCTTAATTTTAGTGAGGAGATATTGCGTAGGCAGTAATTTCAGGAAAGATGCTTCAGCTGACAATTGTTATTTACCCGAAGAATGAATTACAGATGTTGAAAGGTTATTTTTTTATATTGAAACTTAAAAACGTTAAGTAAATATTATCTGTAAGTGAAGTTCTTGTCATAAAAAACAAAGACGCCCCGGGATAAAACGGGGCGTCTTTGTATCTTTTACAATATAGCTATTAAATAGGACGGACAGTCCTTAATGCTAACGGCTGGCCTTTGGCCATACCTGTTACATATACGGTGTATCCTTTACCAGCTTTTGTAATAACGGGGACATCAAACAGGTAATCATTAAAATCCCGGGACGGTAAATAATAATACTGTACCCGGTTATATGGGAACTAAAACGGGGAAACCGATAGTTTTCCCGTTGGTAAACAATTTACATTCGCTATTAAGAATATCAGGGATGATCAGCAAAAAAACCGGTGTCGTGATGCCCTTTTATCTCATACACATTACCGGGATCGTCCGAAAATTCAAGCCGCAGGAAGATGCTGTCTACCACGTTGCCGGTTAAAGAAAGGCCTGCACCCTTCAATATTTTTCCTTCCATTACTTTTACGGTTCCGTTTGCTACCTCCGTATTGGGGGTACTGGCCATGCTTTTAAAAGCAAGATTTGAGTAATCCACATCAAACTTTGCTTTCAAAGGCCACAGATGCCCATCATCAACCCATACCTGTCCCGAATTAGGATCGGAAGTATTGTAGGTAGTAAACTTCAAATAGCCCAAGCCCGGAATTTCGGCGCCGCCGATATAATACTTTACCCACCATTCCCCGGCCATTTCTACGGTGGAGGTGTTTTCTATTTCGGGATCTTTGGTGCATGCATTTAATATAAAAGCGCTCATTAGCAATGCCAGGCTGTATTTAATCAATTTCATAGTCGTTAATTTATTTTATTGTTTAACAAAAGTTCTTACCCCTGTTCCATACCCCGGGTTTAAAAATATCCAGCTGTACGAAGACGGTGATCCGTTGGTATATACTTCACTCGTAGTGGAAGAGGTTAATCCATCGCTGGTTACCTGCGTGGGCATATCAACTGTAAATCCGGTGGCATTAAAAACAATAGCCACCAGTGAAGCGCCTGCGGCAGCCCCGCCGGGGTTGATCACCTGGTATACGCCAGGAGCCATTTTGATCCAGGTACTGGTAATGCCTGTCGCTGCACGGAGATAGTTTCCTGAAAGATCATTAGCTGCAGCCGAAGCATCTGTTGAATAAACAGCAACTGTCCTTATGGCCGTTGCCGCGAATCCATCGCTGTTAAGTGCTGTATACACCAGTGTGTAAACGCCCGGGGCACTGGTATTGACGGTGCCGGAAGTAGTGCTCGGCACATCAGCATCACCCACTTTTGCAGTAACCCCCGGATCAGTAAAAGTACCGCCAACAGGCACCACCATATACCGGTCTCCTTTCAGGGTGACAATGGGAAAAAAGATCACACGGGAATGGCCTACCCTGTCTGCTGTATTATTGAATGTCTCCGTTTTTTCACAACCGGCGAAGGGAAGTAATAACAGTGACAGCATTAAAATTTTAAAGTATTTCATATATACTATTTGCTTTTAAAAAATATTAAATATCCTTAGCGAACATCCCACCACACTTTAGCTGTCAATGGTTCCTCTGCCGGGGTGTTTGCATTTTTACTTCTTTCCAGGTCGGGCCATATCAGGCGTTTGGCAAATACACCATTTGTAATACCATTTTTCGGATATACCAATTGACCCGGCACATACGCTCCGCTGGTCGAATAAACTGTACTGATCCTTGGATAACCTGTTCTATTCCTTTCCAGCCATCCTTCGAGTGCATGAGAACCCGGGAACGACGCATACTTTTGTGTAATGATCGCTTCTAATTTTTGTTCCGCGGTGCCTGATGGATAGACATATCTTCCTCCTGCAGCAAGAAATGACGCAGGGTTATCTCCATACCTGGCGAATGAAGCAGTAACGCCTGCATCATAATGCGATTTAGCCCCGGCCCCTCCATAATATTTTTCTAATGCTTCTGCCTGCAGGAAATGAGATTCTGCAAGGGAAATAAATTCAACAGGATCTGTCGGATCTACTCTTGCTTTTGAAGCACCATTGAGTGCAGCATCAGTATTAAAGAAATCACCCTGGTTGATCGCTAAATAATTGGGAGAATTAGTAGCGGGGAAATAATAATCATTGAGCCGCGGGTCGCCATTTACCTGCAACCATGACAAGAAAGTTACACTTGCTTTTAAATTCGCATCGGTGCCGATCTCCAGAAAATTATAGGAATAAAAAGGATTGGCTTTGTCAGGAGCATTTACAAACACATCCATTTGTGCATCCTGGTTTAAAAACAAAGCGCCATCAGTATATAATTTCTGGATACCTGCCTGCGCATCTGCTGGTTTGGCATAAGCCATCCGCAGGTACATTTTTAATTTCAATGTATTGGCAAACCTGACCCATGGCTCTATACTCCATGAGTTAGCGGCATCAGGAAAAATAAAATCATTCGTTCCTGCTATTGAGTTTGTGCTGGCATCGAAGTCTTTATTTAAAGCTGAATCCAGCTCAGCCAGCAATCCTTTATAGACCGTATAGCCATCATCGAAATGAGGTTGCAGGTTGGCGGCTCCCTGGAAAGCCTCTGAATAAGGAACCTTGTCATACAGGTCAACCAATACCTGTAAAGTATAGGTTTTAATTACAGTGCCCATCAAAAAATAATTCCAGTTCTGTTCCTGCTTTGACTTGTTTACAACAAAGTTCAGATCGTTCAGGGCGCCGGAATACAACTCTACCCAGGCTACACCTGTCGTTGTCTGGCCATAACTTTTCGTTACATTAAATGCATCCACATCCCTGTATTGACTGGCAGTAGTACCCTGTGTATAATATTGCGCCCAGATACCTCCGAGAATAGCGAGGTCGCCACCAATTCTTCCTGCAGCAGAAGCGATCCCCGATGGTAACACGAGTGTGGGAGTTGCCTGGTCAACCCCGGGATTATCAGGGTCTGTATTTACGTCAAGCGTTTTCTTGCAGGATGTAAAGGCCAGTGCGGTAATGGCTGTGATTATTATATATTTCTTCATCTTGCTTAAATTAATTTGATATTAAAAATTGAACTTTAGTGCTGCGCCGAATGACTTGGTAGTGGCTGATGTTGCCTGCTCACCGAATTCACCGATCAGGTCATTGCCCAGGTTGGTCACTTCAGGATCAATAAATGAATTCTTCTGTGGTACCCACAGCAGGATATTTCTACCGATGAGTGAGATCGTTACATTCTGTGCACTGATCTTTTTTGCCCATGCAGCCGGTAGCCTGTAGCTTAAAGTAATATCACGCAACTTTAAAAAGTCCTTGGGCAGTATAATGTTCTCCCATGAATGGGCTTTGTTGGAAGTATGATACCAGTATGCATAATAATTAGCCATCGTGATCGGCGTGGTATTCTCAGCATAAATAGGTTTTCCCTGCGCATCTACACCGGTTTGTATAACCGAGTTGGGGATAATGAATGGTTTGCGGTCGTTGTAAGCTGTCAATGCAGCATTACCTACGAAATAGCCAAGGTCTGCTGTACGGGATACAAAGTATCCACCCTTCCTGTAATCAAGGTTGAAGCCGAGACTTATGTTCTTATAAGTAAGTGTATTGTTCAAACCCATGCTGTAGTCTCTTTGGATAGAACCGTAAGGCAAAGCGGTATTGGTTTCTGCAAAAAAGCCATTAGCGGTTACATACCTCCCGTCTTCCGTCATTAATTTCTTAGGCGCTTCAATGACTCCCACAGGTTGTCCCACACGGCCGGTCATCTTCACATCGAAATAGGAATTGAAATCAACTTTTTCCAGGCCTTCCGGCAATTCGAGTATTTTATTTCTGTTACGGGTAAACGTGAAATTGGTGGTCCAGGTAAAATCCCTTGACTTCACAGGGGTGATATCCACTGCTAATTCTATTCCTTTATTTTCGACCAGCCCGAAATTGGTGATTAAATTCTGGTAACCGGTACTGGCTGCTATAGGCACCTGGATGATCTGTCCGTCTGTTCTTTTATTATAATAAGTAAAATCAATTCCCAATTTGTTTTTAAAGAGCCTGATCTCTGTACCTAATTCAAGCTCGGTAGTTTGTTCGGGTTTCAGTTTGCTGTTACCAATGATATCGCCCATTTCAAAACCGCTTACACCGTTCAGCGGGAATATCAGGTTACCAAACCCGAGAGCAGCATTTCCGCTTCTGAGGGTTGATTCGAGTGAATAAACCGGGGCGTCTTTACCTGTTTTACCGTAGGCCGCCCGGATCTTCCAGAAAGAAATGGGGGTGGAAGACATGTCGAAGATGCGGGTAGGAATAATACTGGCATTTGTACCGGGATAGAAAAATGAATTGTTCCCTTCCGGTAATGTGCTCGACCATTCGTTACGGGCATTTACAGTAAGAAATAAGAAATCTTTGTACGCAAAATTCGCCTGCCCAAAAGCGCCTATCAATCTTCTCTTGGTGCTGGCGGTAGTGGTTACAGGGTCATTTGCTGAATTGCTGAGATTATAAAAACCGGGAATAGTCAGCCCGATCACTCTTGATGCATGTCTCCGGGATTCCTGGTCATTGTAATTAGCTCCTAAAAAACCAGAGAGGTTTATATCTTTAGCAATGTCCTTATTTACATTAACAAAGAAATCTGTGTTTATCTCCCGGACATAATCACTCAATTCTCTTACATCACCAACCAGTGCAGTAAAACTGGCTCCTTCTGCATTTGTGGGATTGGGCCCTCTCCATGTTCCGGGACCGGGGTCTTCAATTGCGTGCCAGTCTTTTGAACGGGCATTGGCCACGTCAATACCTGTTCTCCAGCGCACATTCACTGCTTTGCTGAAATCGAAGCCAAACTCCGTGTTACCGAAAAAGCGGTCATTCTTATTTGTTGTACCGTTCTCAAATATGGAATAATAAGGATTGGACGCATAAGGAGTAAAGTAATTATTGACGTTGAAAAACTTATTATTATAATCCTTGAAATCTGTCATATTAATATCCACCGGTACCTGGATGATATTCTCAAAAGTGGATGACCCTGTTTCATCAGAAACGGTATTAACGGTATTGCCGGCTTTATTGATGTAGTTCAAAGAAGCCGAAGCCAGGAATTTACCTGCCTTTGTTTGTCCCCGCATGGACAGGGTGTTACGCTTATACACATCTGATTTACCGGGAAGAATACCATTACTATTTACATTGCCATAGGATAAATAAAATGTAGTTGTTTCATTACCGCCCCGTATAGCTATTGTATTATTCAACTCCGTACCCATATCATAGAAATTACGCACATTGTCTTCAACAAAGCTATAGGGCTTGATCAATCTTGAATTGTCAACGATGGAACCCCATAAACGTTCCTTGCCGTCCAGCCTGGGTCCCCAGCTTCCGTTCTCTTCCATCCAGTCATTTCCAAACCAGCCCTGCCCGAAACGATCCTGCATGGTAGGAAGCTTGGCAACTGTTGTTGTAATGGCAGAAGAAGTAAAATCAACACTGAGCTTACCTGCACGGCCTTTTTTAGTAGTGATAAGTACAACGCCATTCTGTGCACGGCTTCCATATAAAGAAGATGCCGCAGCGCCTTTTAAAATGGTGATATTATCAATATCATTCGGGTTGATATCATTGAGGCCGTTACCAAAATCAGGGCCCCCGCTATTAGCAAAATCATTAAAGGAGCCCAAACGGCTATTATTAAATGGAACACCATCCACTACGATCAATGCCTGGTTACTTTGTCCACCGATAGAATTGTATCCCCTGATGATGATACGGCTGGATGCACCGGGTTGGCCACTGATAGTGCTTATGTCTGCGCCGGCTACCCTGCCCTGCAATCCGTCCATAGCGCTGACCGGCGCAGAACGGATAATGTCATCCGACCTGAATGTAGTGGCGGAATAACCTACTTTATCTTTATTCTTTGTCTGTCCCAACGCAGTGACAACGACCTCAGTCAGGTCTGTTGGACGCTGACTTAATGCAATATCAAATTCGGTGCGCTGATCTATCGCTATCTCCTGGGAAGCAAAACCAACCGATGAAAAAACCAGTACGCTGCGGTCTGCAGCACTAATGGTAAATGATCCTGAGGCATCGGTTTGGGTAGCAGTAGTAGTTCCTTTTACTGAAATGTTTACTCCCTGCAATGGTTTTCCATTTCCGTCAGTCACCTTTCCCCGGATAGTTCGTTGTTGTGCAAAAGCACTGACTATTACAAGAAAGGCTGTAATAAAACTTACAATTTTTTTCATAAATGAGCTTATTTGGTTTGTACTGAATTTGCTTTATGACCAGGTAGTGAAAAAGCCGCCGGTTTCTTTTTATTGAAACGCTGTGGTCATATTCCGTAAGGATTTGCCCGGAGTTCCGGCATCCTGTTAGTGAACTGCCACTACCCATCATGGCACAATGAATAATACAATTGGTTCATCATTTTCATGTATTTTAATTAGTTAAAAAAATCATGTGCTAGGCAGCAAGTTTCATCACAATGCTTCAAATTTTTGCGTGTGAATTACCCAAACATGAAAATCGGCAACTAAACAAGGTTGTTTTAGTGTTAAATAAATTTGAAGCATGAATGCAGGGAAGTAAAACTGCAATTTCATTTACTGTTTTTGCAAAAAAAACCAGGGCGGGTGAAAAATGAGCCGGGGCTCATTGCTTTTACTAATGCCGGAGCATGAATTCAGACAACCTTGAAAGTAATTCCAGGTGATAAAAAAAGATCCCGGCCGCCTGTAGCAACCGGGATCACTGATACCTGTAATCTGAACACAAAGCTTAGCGGATCTATGTTTGTTTATAAAGGATTCTGCACGCAATTTGAATTGGTATTCAATTCTGTTCTCGGGATCAGGAATTCCCATCTTTTATCTCCTGCAGGCACATCCATTGTGCTGGCAACTGCCGGAACATGATTGGCGCCATTTCTGTTCAATGCCATATTCAATCGCTTCAGGTCGTAAAAGCGGAATCCCTCACCCCACAATTCTACCCGGCGGTGAAACATGATCTCATCGATCAATGCTTGTCCTGTATTGACCGATAATACATAACTGGGATCCCTTTGTTTAACCAATGTAAACAATACGCTTGCTGCTGCTCCCTCCTGGCCACCAGCCCTCGCTCTTGCTTCAGCTTCGAGCAAATACATTTCTGCAACCCGCATGATTGGCACATCGCCGATACTACTGGAACTACCGCCACCTGAAAGGAATTTCCTGTTCATGTACGGAAACCTTGCACCACCCGGGGGGATCGGGAAAGCAGTATTGGTACCTGTAGGATCCCATAGTTGTTTCCTGATATCAGTGGCTGTGA
Organism: Chitinophagaceae bacterium; assembly: GCA_036520835.1. Taxonomy (GTDB): domain Bacteria; phylum Bacteroidota; class Bacteroidia; order Chitinophagales; family Chitinophagaceae; genus VBAT01. The sequence goes on from DATDIX010000072.1 coordinate 34,257, forward strand.
TGGCATTGTACAAAGTCGAATTGATACATTTTGGGCCTGTCCTGATATTAGTTGAATTGAAATCAGCAGACATAAATGCAAAAAAGGAATAGAAAAAAGTTGTTTGATCAGCTTGCTGGCGGCTGCCCCACATCCATTCCGGGTTTGTATAATTATTGAAGCCCTGCATATACTGTGTATTTGACATGAGGTTAAACCCTTGTCTTGCTTCATTGGCAAATTGTGCGGCCAGTGTCCAATCCTGCATGGCTAATGCTACTCTTGCTCTTACTCCTTTAACTACATTCACATTCAGGTGTGATACATTGGCACGGGGAGCAGCAGCGCCCAGTTCTGAAATGGCAGCTGTCAGATCAGCTACGATCTGGGTATAAACATCGGCAACAGTAGAACGGACAATTTTATCTGTTGTAGGTGCCAGTATCAGTGAGAGCCCCAGGTCACTATTAGCACCTGCCTTGTCATACCGTTTGCCATATAGCTGTATCATCTGGAAATAGGACCATGCCCTGTAACCATAGGCTTGGCCTTTGATCGCTTTTTTGTCAATGTCCGGGCCAATTGCGTTATCAATATTTGCGATGATCATGTTTGCATTGGCAATAATGTCATAATAAAACTGGAAATTAAAGAAGGGTGAAGATGCAGAGGTTTCAGTTCGATGGCTTAACCAGCGATGGGTATTAATGAACCATCCGTTTGCTGTTGTGGGATTCACCAGGTCTTCTCCGAGCATATCCATATCAATGATATTCTTGCTTTGACCACCCTGGTCCTGCTGCCCGTTATACTGTATATATAAGGAACGGTGTATCCCATTGATCGCATTCCAGGCATTCTTGGTGGTCTTGAAAATATCATCCTGCGAAACTGCGTCTGTCGGGCTCGTTTCCAGGTAATCCTTTTTACAGGAAGACAATGCGAGGAAAAGACCTGCTATTGCCAATGTGCTGTATAGTAACTTTTTCATTAGTCAGTATTATTTAGAAGTTAAGGTTTATGCCTGCGGTAAGTATCCTTGCAGGTGTATATACATTACCGGTTGTGCCATTAAATTCCTGGTTAACATTCATTCCTTTGCGTTTGGAGAATAAAGCAACATTCTCGGTACCCATAAATACACTGCCATCCTGTGCCTGTATTTTTGACATCAGTGACTTCGGTAGTTGATACGATAAAGTAATGGCACGAATATTCAGGAAGGAAGCATCTATCAGCCACCTGTCAGACTGCGCATCATAAATACCTGTTGCTGAGTTTTGCATTCTCGGAACGTTGGTAATATCACCTGGTTTGGTCCATCTTTTCAACGCATCAACGTGAAAGGCGGTACCATATGCACCCGGATGCATTAACTGGCCATAAGCGCCATCATATACGGTGCCCCCGATCTGGTATTGCAATAAGAAGGATAGTTCAAAACCTTTATAGGTGATGGTATTCTCCAGGCCACCAAATACTTTGGGAATTGCGGAGCCTGCATAATGAAACATGGCATTATTAATATCAGTTGTAACGGTATCTACCCCACCTTTTTCATTCGTTAGTATGCGGGAGTTGGCGGCTATATACCTGGTGGCCATATACAGGGCAGCTCCGTCAGACGGATCAACCCCATACCAGTCACGCAACCAATACTCAAAGATGGATTTTCCTTCAGCCAGTTTTTTAGTGCCGGTGATCACTTCTTTATTCTCCGGAGGCATTTTAGTAATGCGGTTCTTCACTGTACTGGCGTTCACCTTTATTGCCCAGTTAAAATCTTTTGTTCGCAGAACATCTCCACCCAACTCCATTTCGATCCCCTTATTATACATATTACCTACATTGGTCGGTACTACGTATCCGCCGGTAGAAAGAGGCTGGGTGATATTGAATATAAGTCCTGATATCTCCCGGTGGTAATACTCTACTGTTCCCCTTAACCTGTTTTTGAATAAACTGAAATCTACTCCTGCATCAAACGGGTTGCTGGATTCCCAGGTAAGCGGTGTGTTAGCCAGTTGTTCCTGGTAAGCTCCGGCCTCTGCGGCGTTATTATATCCTAATCCATATAAGGCCTGGTAAGCGTAATAAATGGCAGCGGCATTAGCATCCAATAAGCCATCATTACCCAGTTGACCATAAGAACTTCTAACTTTTAATGAATTGACCCAGGTAATACTATTCATGAATTTTTCCTTGTCAATTCTCCAGCCTATACCGGCGCCCCAAAAATTAGCCCAGCGCACATCGTTTGCAAACCTTGAATTACCATCCCGGCGCAGGTTGCCACTCAAAAAATATTTCCCCTGGAAATCATAATTGAACCGGCTCAGGTAACTTTCTATCCGGTAATTATCCTCCCGTGAATTCAAACTATTGATGGTAGAAAAGTTAGGAAACTCTACGCTGCCCTCCAGCACCTGTCCCTGCCTTTGCCCGGAAAGCAGGTTGAAATTATAATCATAGTTCTCATGGCCGGCCATTGCCGATATATGGTGGTCTCCGAATCTTTTCTCAAATTCAAGCAACTGGTTAAATGTATAAGAAGTTGTTTTTTGATTGTTCTTAGTGGCCCGTCCGGCGGGTGCGCCGTCCCCCACTTTTGTATTCTCGTATGTACTGGCATTGCGGTCTGTCAGATCCACTGATATATTGGTGGTGAATTTTAACCAGGGTGTAAAGATCAATGAACCATATGCCCTGCCGCTGATCGTATTTCTTTTAAAAAGATTCTGGTTCAATTTTGTTTCTTCAATAATATGGCGTCCGGGTGATGCGCCGGGTGCACGGTTAGGAATACCTAATGCACTGAAGTTGCCATAATCATAAAATCGGTTACCCTGCACATCCAGCATATATTCCCCGGTAGTCTGGTTATGTGCATATACAGGGTAAATGGACCCCATAGTACGGGTAAAATAGAAAGGGTTCACATAGCCTGTGTTACTTGCATCGCTGGCCTGGTTCGTATTATTGACAACGGCTGAAATATTAAGACCTGTTCTGAACCAACTGAGAGGTTGGGTATTTATATTCAATCTTCCGCTGAACCTTCTCCAGTCTGAACGGATGATAAACCCTTTTTCATTGGTATAGCTGAATGAGCCGAAATAATCGGATTTATCATTACCGCCAGAATAGCTCACACTATATTCCTGCCGGCTACCAAGACGTTCCAGTTCTTTGTTCCAATCCAGGTCGTCAGGCCATAATAATTGTGCATTGGGATTGATCGTACCGTCTGTTCGTACAATATCATTATTGGGTACATTAAATGGGTTATACCCGAGTTGTGTTTTGATACCATTTGTTGCGTTCTGGTTAGCAGTTGCCGGCGCCTGCCCGGAAGTATAGACCAGTGCATTTCTGAGGCTCTCCCAGTTCAACACATAAAACTCCTGCGGATCCACTCTTTCATACTCGGGTAATCCTCTTGTACTGAAGCCCTGCAAAACTCTGAAGCTGACATTATTCCTGTTCTTTTTGCCTTTCTTGGTAGTGATCATGATCACACCATTAGAAGCTCTCGATCCCCACAAGGATACAGTAGCTGCATCTTTCAGTGTAGTGATCGTTTCAATATCTTCCGTACTCAGGTTTGCCATTCCTCCATCATAAGCAACCCCATCCACTACGATCAAGGGCCCACTGGCTGCACCTATAGAACCAAAACCCCTGATACGGATACCCGGTGAAGATCCCGGAGCGCCATTAGCAGCCGTAGTTTGTACACCCGGCCCGGTAGCCACCAGGGCATTCAGCGGGTTAATAATGGGCCTGCTCTTGAAATCATCATAAGATACCTGGTTGGCAGAACCGGTAAAATCACTTTTTTTGACCGTACCGTATGCTACAACAATTACCTCATCGAGGTTTTTTGTTGTACCAAGCAGTGTAACTGAAATAATAGAAGATGATGAGCTGATAGCAGCTTCCTGCGGAGCCATATCAACAGAACTAAAGATCAACGCCCTGGCGTTGGCGGGCACCATCAGCGAATAGCTCCCATCCACTTTCGTAGTGGTCCCGGTGGTAGAGTTCTTTACAATAACTGAAACATTTGCAAGCGGGTTGCCTTTGTCGTCAGTTACCTTTCCGGTAATGGTTCGCTGGGCAAATACCAGTATTACAGGCAACATACATGTTGCCAGGAGTAATAATTTTTTCATAAGCCTCGTGTGTTAGTTTTAAATGAAAAATTCAACTGCAAGGCAACAATTTCTTAAAGGATGCTCCTATAGTAAATGCATTTATTACTGAAGCATGAATTATAGCTGCTTAAAGCCGTAATATTCGATCCCGGTCAAATCACTGAAACAAGAAAATCTTCAGTTTAAGCGTGTTAAATTGATAAAATATGAAATTTGATAAGTAAAGCAGCGTTATTGCCAACCGGAATATCTACTCCTGTAAGTACGTTTGTAGTTCCTCTCACTCACCGGCTCCCGTTTCCTGGACTTTCGTTTACCACTTGTAACTGAAAATGTCCATGAAAAATAATTTTGTAATTGCTTAACACGAAGTGCAGATAGTTTTATGCCCGGATATGCGTTATTCATGTTTTAAGCACATACACCTACACATGAGAAATTTCTGGATTCGAACCGGTATTGTTAACCCTAACCGCTGCTATGATCAAGGATGCTCTTCTGAAAATCATTTTCATTCCCCTGCTCGGGATATTTCTTCCCGTCATTGCGGGCATCATTTCCTATGATCTCTATTCAGTACCCCAACTGATCGGCATTAACCTGTTCTTTATTTTCACTTCGTTTGTAATATGGTCTGGCTGCAACTGGATACATATTAAACTCCGGCCACTTTATGCACCTGTATCCGGAACATTTTCCCGGATCGCTACTGTTTGCTTTGTATCCGCCTTATATGGCGCCTGTGCAGGTGGATTGTCTTCTTTTATCTGGATCAAGATGTCAAAGGAAATATTTGACTGGCCAGGCGTGTATAAGTTCATTGCCGTATGCATAGCCGCCGTTATCATATTTACCCTGGTGTATGAAATACTTTTCCTGAGAAAAGAACGGGAACTGGACAATAAGATAGTTGACCAGCTTGACAAAGAACGTTCCCAGGCAGAGTTGCAGGCACTGACAAATGAAATGGACCCTCATTTTATTTTTAATTCCCTGAATACCCTTAACCACCTTATCCTGAATAATCCCCAGCAGGCACATTTATTCAACAACAAGCTGGCACAGGTATATAAATATTTCCTGATCAATAAGACCCGTGAGCTTATTTCTGTCAGGGACGAAATGGAATTTATTGACAATTATTTTTTCCTGCTCCAGATAAGACATGACAACAAGTTACAAATGCAGGTAGAGTTGAATGAGGAGGCCAATAAAGCCATGATACCACCGTGCGCCTTACAGGTTTTAATCGAAAATGCTATTAAACACAATGAATTTACGGATAGCAATCCCCTATTGATCAGGATCGCTATGAATGGCCAGTATGTCCGGGTCAGTAATAATGCAAAACCCAAACTCTATGCTGTTAACTCTACAGGTATAGGATTAAAGAACCTGAGCTCACGATACAGGATCATTTCAAGAAAAGATATCGAGATAGAAAAAAGCCGTGACAGTTTCACGGTCAAATTGCCATTAATAAGATAACCCATAAAACCAACGCCATGATCAACGCTATTATTATCGAAGACGAAAGACCTGCACAGGAAAGCCTTGTCAGCACATTGTCATCCATTGCCGATGACGTGCAGGTAGTAGCCCGCCTCAGCAGTGTGAGTGAAAGCATTGCTTACCTGACTCAACAACCTGCCGTTGACCTTATCTTCAGCGATGTGCAACTGGGGGATGGATTGTCGTTTGAAATATTCAATCAAACGGGCATCCGGATACCGGTCATCTTTATCACAGGTTATGATGAGTTCATGCTGAATGCATTTGAATACAATGGTATTGACTATTTACTAAAGCCTGTAGACAAGGAGAGTCTCCGGAAAGCTTTAGATAAATACCGTATGCTGGAAAAGCATTTTACCAATCATAATTCGATCACCAACCTGCTGCAGTATATCGGCAATCACAAGAAAAAACGCATGATCGTTAAAAAAGGAATGGAGAACATTTCCCTGCGCCTGGAAGATGTGGCCCTTTTTTATACGGAAAACAAGATTGTTTATGTCATTGATCGCTGGGGTAAAAAATACCTGGCCGACAAAAACCTGTCTGAACTGGAAGTAGAACTTGACAATACGATCTTTTTCCGGGCCAACAGGCAATATATCATTAACATCAATTATGTCAGGGGCTTCAAATCATATGAGAAAGTAAAGCTGATGATCGACCTTACTATACCGGAGCTCAATCATGCCATAATAGTAAGCCAGGAAATGGCCCCGCAGTTCAGGGAGTGGATGCATAATGCGTAGATACTGGTTACTGGTTACTGGATACCGGTTATTAGTAACCAGTAACCGGTAACTATACGGTCAATAAACTGCACCCGCGGAGGTCACTATTATCTATACGGCCAAGCACTTCAAAGCTGCCATCGTTGTATAATCTGCCAGCATCATCTGTAGCAATAAAACTGCATGACCAGATATTGGCAAGATCAATAACATTGATAGCGCCACTGAACTGTGCAGGCATTTTAGATTGTGGCGCTTCTTTAACGGTTAACGGATCTTCATCATCCCTTACCAGTACTTTCATCCAAGGGGGGCAATAGAAGATGCCATTCTCTTTTGAATATGCCTGTGATAAAAGCTCCGTCATCCCGTACTCTGAATGAACGGAAGAAACAGAAAATGCTTTTTGGAAAACATCATGTACCTGCTGCCTGATCATCTCTTCTCTCCTTCCCTTCATGCCGCCAGTTTCCATAATAATAGTATGCTTCAACGGTAATGGATATTTCTCCGCAAAATCAAGTAAGGCAAATGTGACCCCGATCAAAATTGTTTTTTGTCCTCTTTTTTCCAGCGATGCCAGTACAGAAAACAGTTTCTCATGATCATGAAGATAAAATCCGCTGGGCGGATGGTTGCTCTTTTTAATCAGCTCATTGACCATATACACCAGGGAAGAGTTGTCTCTTTCAAGATAAGAAGGCAACAACCCGATGATACACCAGTCTTTTACATCTCCATAAAAAAGTTCAAATCCGCGGGAAAAACTTTCTTCGTACAGGCTGATGTCTTTTACATAATGACGGCTATTAACCGAACTGGTAGTTCCACTGCTTTCAAAAACAGTCATACGACCTTCCGCCGGAATACAAACAGTATGCGACTTGAAAAAACGTATCGGCAAAAAAGGGATCTGCCTGATGGATTGAACGTCCGGGATACTTACCTGCAGGGCATTTACATAATCCCGGTAAACAGGAATATTACTATACTGGAAACGGAATACCTCCAGGGCAAGCGGTTCAAAATCCCGGGGATCGGGGGTGAAAATTTTATGACTGTATTTGCTTAAATCCATTAGGTTGCTGCCGATTTTCCGTGTAAATTTGGTAAAAGTATTCCAATGCGTTTCATTTCATTACTTATGATAGCCCTTGTATTTTTTTCCTGTGAAAAAGACAAGTTTACGACAAAACCGCAACTGAAGTTCAAATCCGTTAACTCATCAGAAATTTCCGGCGACCAGACCATACAAATGAAGTTCGAGCTTACAGATAAAGAAGGAGATTTTTCCAGTTTCCTGGCCATTAAAAAAACGGTGCGGGGCTGTCCTACCAGTGAGTTTATTGACTCCTCAAGACTGCAGATCCCCCCTGGATTTATTGATTCAAAAGGAAGCGAAGGTGAACTGGTCATTACCCTTAACAGAACTGACCGTGGCAGCAACACATGTCTTCTCCCCGGGAATATTGTCAGGCCGGATACTACAGTTTACAGTTTCTGGACCCGCGACAGGGCGGGCAATGTAAGTGATACGGCTCATTCAACAGAGATCATCATTCTCCCCTGATAAGGTGAAAGCGGCCGGGCTTATGGCTCTCTCCAGGTTTTTTATATACAGCAATCTCTTTATTGCTCTTTGCGCTGTGCTGATGGTAAATCAAACCTGTCACCTGTTGCTGCATGAAACGCCTGATTATTATTTCATGGCGTTTGTATTCTTCTCCACTATCTGCAGCTATAACTTTCATTGGTATCTCAGTTCCCCCACTGTACTTTCTTCGCCGAGAATAGAATGGCAGCATCGTTATCACTGGCTTCACCTGGTTCTTTTTATTATTGGCCTTACAGGTTCTGCCTTTTCTTTTATTTACCTTTCCGGCCACTGGTTTTGGTTGTTATTGTCTGCAGTTATTACCTTCCTTTACTCAGCACCCAAGATCCCCAATAAATATTTCAGGGCATTAAGAAAGATAGCGTTGGGAAAAACAATTTTTTTGGCGTTAGTGTGGATGTATGTTACTACTATTTTACCGGTGATGATAAGTGATAAACCCTGGCAAACGGGTTTCTCCCTGTTTGCACTGAGCCGGTTTTTCCTGGTCTATTCCATTTGCATTTTATTTGACTACCGCGACCGGGAAGATGATAAAATAAAAGGTATCCGCAGCCTGATCACCTTGCTGGATGAAAAAGGGATCAGGAACCTGTTTATATTCTCCATACTTATATTTATCGTTTCAACGACCGGGTTGCTTTTTTATAACTATTCCATACTTTCAGTTAGTATACTGCTGCTTCCGGGGATCATTGTAGCTGCACTATATAATTATGCCCGTAAAAATTTTTCTGACTGGTTATATTATTTCGTATTGGACGGTTTAATGGCTTTATCAGCTTTCCTGATGCTGGTGATACAGATTTAACTATTTTTGGCGCTAAATACCTTGTCGGACAGAACAATAACAGTCCTTCGAAAACCCTAACATAAAAATCAAATAACTATGGCAAAAGCTGCAAAAGCAAAAAAATCAATTATTACTGACAAGTCATTTACTTTTCTAAAACAATACATTAATAATGCATCCCCGGTTGGATTTGAGTCCTGGGGACAAAAACTCTGGCTGGAATACCTGAAACCCTACGTGGATACTCACTATGTTGATCCTTATGGTACGGCAGTAGGCGTGATCAACCCTGGTAATAAATTTAAAGTAGTGATCGAAGCGCATGCTGATGAAATAAGCTGGTTCGTAAATTATATTACCAATGATGGCCTGATCTATTTAAAAAGAAATGGCGGTGTGGACCACCAGACAGCCCCTGCTTCCCGTGTATTTATTCATGGCAAAAAAGGACCGGTAAAAGCAGTATTCGGCTGGCCCGCTATTCACACCCGTTTGGGCGGAGACGGAAAGGAAACACAACCCAAAACAGAGAACCTGTGGCTGGATAGTGGTGCAAGAAATAAAAAAGAAGTGGAGGCCCTGGGTATTCATATCGGTGCCGTTGTTACTTACCAGGATGGTTTTGATGAACTGGCCAATGGAAATTATATCGGCCGTGCGTTTGATAACCGTATCGGAGGTTTTATGATCGCAGAAGTGGCCAGGCTATTAAAAGAGAACAAGAAAAAATTACCTTTTGGTTTATATGTGGTAAATGCGGTACAGGAAGAAATTGGTTTACGTGGCGCCGAGATGATCTCCAGGAGGATCAAACCGGACATTGCTATCATTACAGATGTGACACATGACACAAATACACCCATGATCAATAAAAATATTGAAGGCGATGTTCTTTGTGGAAAAGGACCTTCCTTATCGTATGCCCCGGCGGTACATAATAAATTGCTGGGACTGGTAGAAAAAGTAGCGGCCAGTAAAAAGATACCGGTTCAATGGAGAGCATTAAGCCGCAGCACCGGCACTGATACAGATTCATTTGCTTATTCAAATGATGGATGCCCTTCGGTGCTAATTTCTATACCGTTGCGCTATATGCATACCACTGTAGAAATGTTGCATAAAGACGATATAGAAGCCACGATCCGGCTGATGTATGAAACTTTGCTAACTTTAACACCGAAGACAAATCTCAGCTACCTGTAATGCAGTTTTTTTTATTATATATTGATCCGGGAAGCGGAAGTTACCTTATCCAGGTGATCGCTGCTGCAGTGGTCGGTGTTGCTTTGTTCTTTAAAAATATAAAACTGTATATCCGGTCGCTTTTCACCCGGTCTCCCAGGAAACCAAAGGATAATTCACCGGCCTGATGCCTAATTCAACTATCCATCATCCATCTTCCTACAGGGATCCTTCAGGATTCATTTTTGAAAAGGATGGTGTGCTGTACCGGCAGGTGAATAGTTCATTTAAAGAGCATTTTGATCATTTTATTCAAAGCGGGTGTTATGAAAAACTGGTAACAAAGGGATTGCTGGTCCCGCATGAAAGAATAGAGGAGAACCTTACCGGCAGCCCTAAATATTATACCACACTCAGACCTGAAAAGATTGATTTTATCTCTTATCCGTATGAATGGAGCTTTGACATGCTGAAAGATGCAGCGCTTCTCACCCTGCAACTGGTTAAGGAAGCTCTCCAATCAGGTATGATCCTGAAAGATGCCACTCCTTTTAATATACAATGGCAAAAAGGAAAATTTATTTTTATAGATACCCTCTCTTTTGAAAAGTATGAAGAATTGCCATGGATCGCCTACCGGCAGTTCTGTGAAAGTTTTCTCGGGCCGCTCCTGCTGATGCATTACAGTAAAAAACAATTGCCCGGGTTATTGCTTGCCTGGCCTGAAGGTATTCCATTAGTCACTATTTCATCTCTTTTACCCAAACGAAGCCGCTTTTCATTATATACTTACCTGCATATCCATCTTCATGCAAAGTATTCGGTTAAAAAGGATGATAAGCCCGGTATGCAAAAAAAACTTCCTAAACAAAAGTTGCTCAACCTTATCTCCAGTCTCGAATCGCTGATCACCAAATTAAAAATACCGGTTCAAAAAAGCACCTGGTCGGAGTATTATGAAGAAGCTGCGCAGCGAAACGACTACCTTGATCAGAAAAAGAATATCATACGGAAATGGGTAAATGAAATGAGCGATATAAGGTCAGCCGTTGATCTTGGGGCTAATGAAGGAGTGTTTTCAAAACTGATGGCTGAAAAAAATATTTACACCATTGCTACTGATTTTGACCCGTATTGCATCAACCAGCTTTACCACCAAATAAAAGAAAGCGGGGGAAAAAATGTTCAGCCACTCATTATTGATTTGGCTCATCCAACACCGGCAATGGGCGTAAATAATGAGGAAAGAAGTTCTTTCATCAACCGGGCCAGCACAGACCTCATACTGGCCCTCGCTGTCATCCATCATCTTGCAATAGGAAAAAACATTTCGTTTGAAATGATCGCTGATATGTTCAGCCGGATGGGCCGGAAGCTGATCGTTGAATTTGTTCCAAAAGATGATGAAAAAGTAAAGTTGATGCTAACTCTCAAAAAAGATATTTATACTACCTATAGTGAGACAAACTTTGTAGCGACATTTGAACAATATTTTATCATTACAGGCAAAAAGATCATCCCCGGATCGGGCAGGATATTATACCTGATGCAAAAAAAATAAATGAAAGTTGAAAAAGATCGTAACCAGATACCCGTTGTTCCTTTTACTGTTACCTGTCTTCTTCGTGTTGCATGGGTTCATGGAGAACTATGATTTTGTGCCCGTAAAGGATGCGGCGTTACTAATATTACTGTATTATCTCACTTCCCTTATCCTGCTGCTGCTATTCAGGTTTTTTTATAAGAACTGGCTGAAAGCTGCCCTAATGACATTCATTACCATGGCTTTTCACTTTTTTTTTGGAAGTATCCAGGATGCCATAAGAAACTATTTCCCGGGCTCATTGATATCCAAATATGCTTTTCTTCTTCCAGCTTCATTCTGCCTGCTGCTGCTGCTCTTCATCTTTTTAAAAAAAACAAAGAAACCCTTACAAAAAACAGCCAGTTATCTCAATTTATTATTCTTATTGCTGATCGTTATTGATATAGTATTATTGGCACGTAAAATGAGCCATCCCAAAATAAACGAAGCTGCTGTGCTTTCAAAAGAGTTCACTCCTTTTGCTGACAGCAGCAAGCCGGATGTCTATATTATTATTTCCGATGAATATGCCGGGAACACAGAGCTGAAAGATATTTTCAATTTTGACAATACCCCATTCTTTGACCAGCTTGTACAGCGGGGGTTTCATGTTATCCCCAAAAGCACCAGCAATTATAATTTTACACATTACTCTATCGCTTCCACACTGAATATGGATTATCTTGACTTGAGACCAAAAGGTAATCAGCCTTTACTGGCCTATGCTTATGAAACAGTCAGAAATAATAAACTACTGCACTTCCTTCAGCACCACCAGTATAAATTTTATAATTATTCGCTTGTTGATTTTAAAGGTGATCCTGCGCATACGCAGGAAACTTTTTTACCCGTAAAAACAAGACTGATCACCAGCCAGACATTCCTTAGCCGTTTAAATAAGGAAGTGCGGTATCACCTCGTCACATGGCTCAAATCGAAAAAGGAGATCCGGAAAAATGTATATGATACAAAAATCAATAACGAGACCCTTATCCCGCTGACATTAAAGGCAGCTGAAGAAAAAACAATACAACCAAAATTTGTACTGACCCACCTGCTGATGCCGCATTATCCTTATTATTTTGATAAGAATGGTAAAGAATTCCCGCTTGAACAACTCATGGAAGGAAATCAGCACCTGCAACAGAATTATATTGAATACCTGCAGTACACAAATAAAAAGCTGCTGGAAATAACAGATCATATCCTCGAAAATTCCTCCACCCCGCCGGTGATCATTTTGATGGGTGATCACGGCTTCAGGCATTTTGACAAACCCGTTGATCCCAAATATTTTTTCTATAACCTGGCCGCGGTCCATTTACCCGGAAAAAATTATTCGTCTTTTACAGACAGCCTGACAAATGTTAATCTTGTGAGAGCAGTGCTTAATACAACATTCAACCAGCAACTACACTACCTAAAAGACACCACTATTATTACGGATAATCCGTAATATCTTTAGTCATACGTTTGAATATGTTCGATCCAAAAAAAATACTTGTGCTTGCCCCGCATACCGACGACGGGGAACTTGGCTGTGGCGGCAGCATTGCAAAGTTTGCTGAAGATGGGAAAAATATTTTTTACGCCGGCTTTTCTCTTTGCTCAAAATCATTACCACAGGGTTTGCCGGCAGATACATTGGCTGTTGAATGTAAAAAAGCCACGGCTGTTCTGGGCATTGCATCCAGTCATATCACACTATTTGATTTTGAAGTAAGAGAGTTTCCAAAGCTCAGGCAGGAAATACTGGAGGAATTAGTAAAGCTGAATAAGATGATCAATCCTGACCTGGTATTTATTCCTTCTTCCACAGATATTCACCAGGATCACGGTGTAATACATACGGAGGCATTGCGGGCATTTAAAAACAGTTCGCAGCTTGGTTATGAACTTCCGTGGAATCATAGCCAGTTCAATTCAACTTTTTTTATAAACCTGTCAGCTGGTGATATTTCCAAAAAGACTGAAGCGCTGAAAGCCTACCAGTCGCAGGTACACCGCAACTATATGCAGGAAGATTTTATAAGATCACTGGCAAAAGTGCGGGGTGTTCAGTCAAATACTGAGTATGCAGAAGCGTTTGAAGTTTATAAAATAATGAGCTGACCTGTTACCATTTAATCTTTTCTCCAAATTTTCCAAGGCCGAAGTATTTATTAAGCGTCATATTCAGGCCGAACTGGTTATAAGCGGTATTACTCTGGTAATGGACCCGTGCAAAGCGAACCTGTAATTTATCCAGTATCAATGCAGCTCCCAGTGAAAACCCGTTCAGCCCATTGCCTGCATTCCCGATATTCAGTTCCTGCCGGCGCAGGTGGTTATACCCGGCTGTGATCTCCACTTTATCGCCCAGGTAGATCGTAGAGGCGAAAACAAAATGTCGGAATAATTTATCAAACGTGAATTTCTTGTCGCTTTCGTTATCAAAGCCATTATCATTATTAAATTTCTGGTCATTATAAGTGATATCAAACTGGTGCAGGTGATGAGCCGTAAAAGAAAAACTAAAAGGCGCATTCGCCAGCCGTTTTGTGAACCCGGCCTGTAAATCAAAAGGGAGATCATCCGGGTCGGTGCCATCATACTTTTTTACCTGGAATCCCATATTCTTTGCTACCAATGATGCAGAAAATAGTTTGGCTGAATCATGAAATAAAACTCCCACATCAATGGCTATCCCATTTGACCTGTACTGGCCATAATTTGAACTGATAAACTTCAGTGAAGCGCCATAATTCCATTTATCGAGGTAACTGCGTGAAGCAGACACCTGCATCACCCAATCGACAGGCCTGAATTTTCCAAGTATGTTTCCTCCTGCATCGGTCTCCGTTGTGCTGCCGTAATTAAAATAATTCAATCCCCACAGAAAATTCGTATTGAGTTTTTGGTGATGATAGCCAAGTGATAAATGGTAAGAAGTAATACCTGCATAGAAATCATTGAATACCGTATTCATCTGTGAATGCATCTGCGGTTTCAGAAGTGCAGGATTATTGAAAGCGAGCCCCACATCATTAGATACCTGCGACAGATTAACACCCCCTAATGCAGATAATTGCGGCGTATTAGGAACTTTCAGGAAATTAAAGACGGTATTGCCGCCAAGAGTTTGGGCACAAGCTGTATGGCAAATCAGCAAGATTAATATGACATTTCGTAAATGCAATGTCCTACGAAGATAAGCAGGGACAGTTTTATAAAACAAGTCAATACAGAACATGGCGGCTGGATTAAGATCCTTTCCATCCGTGTTCCAGTTCTATATTTTTAAACCAACGCCAGTTCAAGCACCTGGTTCATCGTTTTGACATAGTGAAATTTTATACCCTTGATGAACTCTGATTCTATCTCCTGCACATCTTTTTCATTTTGCCAGCAAAGAATGATCTCCTTTAACCCTGCCCGTTTTGCAGCCAATACTTTTTCTTTGATACCGCCGACCGGCAATACCTGTCCACGCAAAGTGATCTCACCCGTCATAGCCAGGAAGGGCTTTACTTTTTTTCCGGTCAGTGCAGAAGCAATGGCTGTCATCATAGTGATACCTGCACTGGGGCCATCTTTTGGAACGGCTCCTTCCGGTACATGGATATGAATATTCTTTTTCTCGAACAAAGTAGTATCAAGAGTATACTTATTGGCATTGGATTGCAGGTAGGTCAGCGCTGTAGTGGCACTTTCCTTC
>DATDIX010000073.1:0-2765 GCA_036520835.1 Chitinophagaceae bacterium
CAGGAACATTTTTATTTGCAGGTCAGTGGCATTCTGCGCCTCATCCAAAATGATGAAAGCATTATCCAGCGTACGGCCACGCATATAGGCCAGCGGTGCGATCTCAATGGTCCGGGTGGTCATATAATAACCGAGTTTATCAGCGGGTATCATATCATCCAGCGCATCATATAAAGGGCGCAGGTAAGGATCGATCTTTTCTTTCAGGTCGCCCGGCAGGAACCCAAGGTTTTCACCGGCTTCTACGGCTGGCCTTGTCAGTATGATCTTCTTGACCTGTTTATTTTTCAAAGCCCGTACTGCTAATGCAACAGCCGTATATGTTTTACCGGTACCGGCAGGGCCGATAGCAAAAACAATATCGTTCTTCTCGGCTTCATGCACCAGCTTTTTCTGGTTGGCTGTCCGGGCCCTGACTGATTTGCCATTAGGGCCAAACACCAGCACATCATTAGGATGATGGTCTTTGAAATTATCAACTGTTTCGCTGTCGTCGCCACCGAGTATCTGCTCAAAATAATTCTCACTCATGTGGCCATTCCGTTCCAGGTAGGAGATCAGGAGTTCGATCTTTTCACGGGCATTTTCTATCTGCTCCGGTGCGCCGCTCAGTTTGATCTGTGTGCCGCGGGAAAGGATCTTTAGCAAGGGGAATTTTTTCTTGAGGATGTCTAATTTGCCGTTATTTACTCCAAAGAACTCAATAGGGTTAACGGTTTCGAGATTGATGATCGTGTCTGTCAAATCGGTCGGTTTTATTTTTCACAAAGCCGGTGAGGGATAGTACCGGATTAAGCTAGCGTCTTCTGAACCATTTACAGAAGCTTTACCCCTCTGATTCCAAATATACCTTAATGGAATTGGTATTTCCTAAAGTTAATTATTAACAACTGTTAATAGAAATTTTTTGCAAAGAAATTTTAGTTAATGTATAATAAGGGTTAATTAGTATGCCGGCAATGTTATTACTGCCTATGACGAGAGCTATCGGGATCGTATCACACTCCTGGTCGTTCTTTGCATGAAATGCTGACCGGCTAGATATATTTACTCAACTTTACTCTTTTATATTTGTTCAATAGTATTTTAAAACAAAAAATACGACCATGGCAATCGCAACCGGCACTAAAGCACCCGCATTCAAACTCTATAATACAGACCGGAAAGAAATTTCCCTGGCAGACTTTGCCGGGAAGACCGTTGTCCTCCAGTTCTTTCCTGCTGCTTTTACTAGGGTATGTACCGATCAGATGTGCAGCAGCCGGGATGAACTTAGTTTCTATAACGATCTCGGGGCAACAGTATTCGGGATATCAGTAGATATGCCATTTTCGCTAAAGGCATTTAAAGAAAAGAACAATATCAATTTCGAATTGCTGTCTGATGCCAATAAGCGTACCATTCATGATTATGATATGTACCATTGCAATTTTTCCTGCGATATCAAAGGTGTAGCCAAAAGGGGAGTGGTGGTGATCGATAAAGCCGGTACGGTTGTTTATACAGAAGAAACGGCTAATCCCGGGGTGCAGGTGAACTTTTCAGCTTTGAAAGAAGCCCTGGGTAAACTGAAATGATACTGCCCTATATCCGAATGCTTATTACCTTTGGCAAATACCTGCATGAACGGAAATGTCTTGATAACAGATGACGAGGAACAATTGCGCAAATTGCTCGTACGTATTATTTCCCTTGAAAAATTTAATACGGAAGAAGCCGGAACGATCAAAGCGACATGGGTTGCCATGAATCGCAAAGTGCCTGACGTAGTGCTTTGCGATGTGAAACTTCCTGATGGTAACGGCGTAGATTTCGTAAAAGAAGCTAAGGCAAAATTCCCTCAGGTTGAGTTCATTCTTTTAACGGCTTATGGCAATATTCCTGATGGTGTGCAGGCGATCAAGAATGGCGCTTTTGATTATGTCACCAAAGGAAATGACAATGACCGTATCATTCCTTTACTTCACCAGGCGATCGATAAAGCCAAAAACAACAAACAATCGGCCATCAAAGTAAAGGACAAAGGGGGGTATTGTTTTGAAGATATACTTGGCAATAGCACCCCGATCAAAGAAGCCGTCAAAGTAGCACAAAAGATAGCGCCGACTGACTCGAATGTTTTATTGCTTGGGGAAACAGGAACAGGGAAAGAAATTTTTGCCAATGCAATTCATGCGGGGAGCAAACGTTCCAAACATTCTTTTGTAGCGATCAACTGCAGCGCCTTTTCAAAAGACCTGCTGGAAAGCGAACTGTTTGGTCATAAAGCGGGTGCATACACCGGGGCTGTAAAAGATAAAAAAGGCCTGATCGAACTGGCAAATGATGGAACATTGTTCCTTGACGAGATCGGTGAAATGAATATTGACCTGCAGGCAAAGATCCTGCGTGTGATTGAAAATGGTGAGTTTATCAAAGTGGGTGATGAAAAAACGACCAAAGTAAATGTCCGCATCATCGCCGCTACCAACCGGGACCTGAAACGGGAAATAGAACAGGGTATCTTCCGGGAAGACCTGTATTACCGGTTGAATGTTTTTAGTATTAAACTGCCTGCCTTGCGTGAGAGAATTGAAGATATTCCCGTGTTGGCACATCACTTTTTGTCTGTCTATGCCGTAAGAGAACACAGGCCTGTTTTAGCACTAAGTAAGGAAACATTAAAACTGTTAAACACCCATTCCTGGCATGGAAATATCCGTGAACTGAGAAATGTTATGGAAAGGACGGTTATTCTTTCTGAAGGCGGAACCGTTCTTCCTGAA
>DATDIX010000074.1:0-2091 GCA_036520835.1 Chitinophagaceae bacterium
CTTGTTTAAATGATTGAGTTGTTTCTTTTTGTTACCGGCTGTGGAAACTTTGGGCATCGGCTGTTGCGTCGCACACTTCCTCTGAACCCACATTGCAGCAAAAGTCCGTTCAATTGTTAAAACTTGTGCTTATTGAAAGGTTTTTTGTTTTATTTATTCGTAGGGCGGTACGCGTCATTTTGGTATAAGCGATTGCAGAAGGCTTTATTGATTTTGTAGTACACAAGGGGTGATTTCTGTAACAGGGATTATGCTGATGTTTGCATTTGTGTATTTCAAATTTTCTTTACGATATAATCAGGAAAAAGGGAAGTCGGATGCCTATTACCGGCTGGTGGAAAGCTATCGTAATGCTGATGGCCGGGTATGTCACCGCACTATTCTCAATATTGGTTTTATCGAAGATGATTACAGTGCTGAACAATTGAATAAAGCGGCAAGAATACTGACAGACAGGTATGAACAACAGCAAACTTTATTTGAAGATCCGGATAGTGCGGCAGCAAAACTTGCAGCAGCTCTATGGGAAAGAATAATCAGGGAGCAGCGGCTGGATGTAACCTTATACAGCAAAGCATCCAGGAAGGTGGACGCAGACAGCCTGCGTCACAGCAATGTAAGGGAGATAGGTGCGGAATGGATATGCCACCATGCGTTTGAAGAGCTTGGTATTGGCAAGTTGTTGCAGGATGCAGGTTTTAGCGACGAACAGATAAAACTGGCTGCTACTCAAATTGTAAGCCGTGCCGTATATCCCGCTTCAGAATTACGGACAACCGCCTGGATAAAAGAGAACTCTGCAATAGGTGAACTAACGGGGTATGATACCGCAAAACTTACAAAAGACAAATTGTACGAAAGTGCATTAAAGCTCTACGATATAAAAGACAAACTGGAACAGCATCTTTCACACAAGACAAATGAGTTGTTTGAAATAGAAGATAAGATTGTTCTGTACGATTTAACCAATACCTGTTTTGAAGGAAAGTATGAAAAAAGCAAACTGGCAAAATTTGGCAGAAGTAAAGAGAAACGCAACGATGCAAAGATCATAGTGCTGGCATTGGTAGTCAACATCTTTGGGTTTATCAGGTATTCTGCCATACACGAAGGCAATATGGCGGATTGCCAAAACCTGTCGCTGATGATAGATAAATTAAGCCGTTGTACGAATGCACAAAACCCGGTTATCGTATTAGATGCAGGAATAGCCACCGAAGCTAACCTGGCTATGATAAAAGATAAAGGTTATCACTACCTGTGTGTAAGCCGCACAAAGCTCAAAGATTATACAGCAATACCCGGCAGGCTGTCCGTATTGCTGGAAACCAAAAGCAAGCGTAATGTAAGGCTCAGGGCAATAAGCACCGGCAGCAGTACAGATTATTACCTGGAAGTAGCCAGTGAAGATAAGTATGAAACAGAAAGCTCCATGAAGCGCCGGTTTGAAGAGCGTTTTGAGCTTGAACTGCAAAAAATAGAACAGGCTATTGGCCGTAAGGGAGGTATCAAAAACACAGCAAAAGTGCATGAGCGTATAGGCAGAGCCAGGCAACGTTACCCGTCAGTACAATACTATTATGATATAGCAGTAATTGAAAACAACCAAACCGGTACAGCCATTACCATGCAGTGGTCAAAAAATGAAGAAAAGCATGCAAATAAAACAGAACAGATTGGCCTTTATTTTCTGCGGACAAGCCTGCTGATAAAAGATGAGGTTTTGATCTGGAACATTTACAATACCATAAGGGAAATAGAAAGTTCCTTCCGCACATTAAAGACAGACCTGGATCTGCGGCCTGTTTATCACAAAAGCGATGAAGGAACATTGGCTCATTTACATTTGGGGCTACTTGCTTATTGGATCGTAAATACCGTAAGGTGTAAACTGAAGGCGCATAACATAAACAGCAGTTGGCAGGAAATAATAAGAGTAGGCAATACACAAAAAATAATCACAACTACAGGCACAAATACGGCAGGTGTATCTATAGGCGTAAGAAAATGTTCAGAGCCAAATGAACAACTCAGAAAAATACAGGAAATATTACTGATACCGCCAAGACCCTTTACTAGATCTCTTGCATT
>DATDIX010000075.1:0-3496 GCA_036520835.1 Chitinophagaceae bacterium
CAGAATAACAGTTCACCCATCAATCCCTGGAAGAATACAGCCATATAAGCCGGAGGCGGCGCCTGCGGGCTGAGCATCATTTTAAATATAGCCACGATGATCGTGGCTTTGATGATCGCTCCTTTCTTTGGCACATACCAGGCAATAAGGCAAATGCAAATAACAGCAGCGCCACCAACGATCAATCCTGAAACGGGGATCTTTAATCCATGAATGATGCCGCCGAGCATGGCTTCATTCAATACCCATAATGCGATCAGGCGATAATAAATGACCGGGTTAGCCGATACTATTTTCTCTTTCTCCATTTGTAAATGCCGTTACTAAAAAATCTGAAAAGAATGACAACACCTTGTGTCCTTCGTGGCTCCTTGTGTTCTTTGTGCTCCGCAAATTATATTAACTTTATTGAAGGCGTGGCCGCCTGGTCAACGAAAATACATTGATACGTTTTATATTAAATGAAAAAGAAATAGCGACAGCGCTTCCTCCCGGTATGGTGCTGCTTGACTTTATCCGTTATCACCAGCATTTAATGGGTACAAAGATCGGCTGCCGCGAAGGTGATTGCGGCGCCTGTACCATATTGGCCGGAGATATCCGTGATGGTCAGTTGCATTATCAATCCATGACCAGTTGCCTGGTACCGCTTGGGAATGTACAGGGCAAACATATTGTGACCATTGAAGGGATCAACAATAAAGAAGGACTGAATCCTGTTCAGCAGGCCATGGCAGACGAAGGCGCTACACAATGCGGGTTCTGCACACCGGGATTTGTTATGTCACTGGCCGGTTTTTGTTTAAGTAATAAAGAAGCGACGACACAAAATGCCATTGCGTCTGTGGACGGGAATATCTGTCGCTGCACCGGTTATAAATCCATTGAAAGAGCAGCGGGCAAAGTGGCTGCTATAATGAAAGAACGGAATAAGGAAGAAGCCGCTTTGTTTGTCAGCCACAAAAAAATTCTGCCTGCTTACTTTTCGGACATAAAGAAAAAACTGCAGCAACTAAACGAAGCAGAAAAAGCAAGACAGCTGCCTGATCTTGCTTCCTTAAAAGAAAGACCGCATGTGGTGGGCGGCGGTACGGACCTCTACGTGCAAAAGCATGATGAGATGACCCATGCTGCTATTCGTTTCGTATTTGATCATCCTGAACTGACCAGTATTTCAAAAGAAGGGAACAGGTGCCTGGTTGGCCCTTCTGTCACTGTTGCTGACCTCGAAGCATCACCAATCATTAATGAGTATTTCCCGGAGTTTCATCGCTATGCCAAACTGGTTTCATCTACTCCTATCCGTAACATGGCCACGGTAGCCGGCAATTTTATCAATGCGTCCCCTATCGGCGATCTTACTATTTTCTTTTTGGCGCTGGATGCGCAATTGAACCTCACCCCAACCCTCTCCAAAGGAGAGGGCTTTAGAACCCTCCCGTTAAGAAAATTATATAAAGGTTACAAACAGTTAGATAAAAAGCCGGAAGAGCATATTGAGCAGATCTGGTTTGAACTTCCCGGGAAGAACACGCTGTTCAATTTTGAAAAAGTAAGCAAGCGGACCCACCTGGATATTGCAAGTGTGAATTCAGCGATCAGCATTACGATGAATAAAGATATTATTGAAAATGCCGGTATATCCGCGGGTGGCGTTGGACCCGTACCGTTGTATCTTGAAAAAACATCATTATTCCTAAAAGGAAAAAAGATCGCTGAAGAAACAATTACGGAAGCTATTGAAATAGCCCAAACTGAAATTTCACCGATCAGTGACGCAAGGGGAACAAAAGAATATAAACGATTATTGCTGGGTCAATTGATTAAAGCGCATTTTATAACCCTGTTCCCGGAAATCAAGGTGGAAATTGTATCGGGCTAAAGCCCTGTTCTTTAAATATTGACTTGCCCCGGCCTTAAGGCCGGGGCAATAAACAAGCATTACACAACTGGCTTTAGCCAGCAATAAAAAACATCGGGGAATGAATAACATCGACTCATATACACATGTCCGCGGCGAATCGGTTTATCTCGATGATATACCGGTTGTGCATGGAACATTGTATGCTTCAGCATTCGATTCCCCGGTTGCGCATGGAAAAATAATCTCCCTGGATATAAACGCGGCGATGAACATGCCCGGCGTAGTGAGAATATTCACGGCCAAAGACATTCCGGGAGAGAACCAGATCGGTGGTATTGTTCCTGATGAAGAGTTACTGGCAGGTACCCATGTTCATTTTTGCGGAATGCCGGTAGCACTGGTAGTAGCCACAACGGAAGAAGGGGCAAGGGCAGCAGTGAAAAAGATAAACTTGGAGATCGATCCTTTACCCGTTATTACTGATCCGCGGGAAGCCAAAGAAAAAGGTGAATTGATCATTCCACCGAGAACATTCCAGATCGGGGATACAACTGCTGCATGGCCGCAATGTGAACATATATTTGAAGGAAGGACCGAAACGAACGGGCAGGAACATTTATACATAGAAACACAGGGAGCTTATGCGGTGCCGCAGGAGAATGGCGCTATCAGAATTTATTCTTCCACGCAGGGACCCACAGCCGTACAAAGAACAGCAGCAAGAGTATTGGCTGTACCCATGCACCTAGTAGAAGTGGATACAACAAGATTGGGCGGCGGCTTTGGCGGAAAAGAAGACCAGGCTACAACCTGGGGCGTAATGTGTGCATTGGCAACTTATCATTTAAAGAAACCTGTAAAGTATGCTTTGCACCGCATGGAAGATATGCGGATGACCGGCAAGCGGCATCCTTATTCTTCTGATTTTAAAATTGGATTAAATAAAGAATTAAAGATCGTTGCGTACGAAGCAACATTTTACCAGAATGCAGGCGCTGCTGCCGATCTTTCGCCGGCTGTAATGGAAAGAACATTGTTTCATTGCACCAGTTCTTATTTTGTTCCGAATGTAAAAGCTACAGCTTATAGTTGCAGAACCAATTTACCCCCCAATACTGCCTTTCGTGGTTTTGGCGGCCCGCAGGGAATGTTTGTAATAGAAGCGGCGATCGCCAAAGCGGCAGAACAATTAAATATCCCGGCATCCCACATCCAGCAAAAGAATTTACTGAAGACCGGTGATGAATTTCCTTATGGACAAAAAGCAGAAAGTGAAGCCCATGAATGCTGGAATAAAGCTGTTGAACTATATGACCTGGGTAAACTTCAAAAAGAGGTCAGCGATTTTAATATTTCCAGTAAGCTGTATAAAAAAGGAATGGCCCTGATGCCGATTTGCTTTGGTATCTCCTTTACAAAGACACTGATGAACCAGGCAAGGGCACTGGTGCATGTATATACAGACGGCAGTGTGGGTGTAAGCACCGGCGCCGTGGAAATGGGACAGGGAGTGAATACAAAAATGCTGCAGGTAGCAGCAAATGTTTTTTCAATTGATCCTGCAAAGATCAGGATCAACACAACCAACACTTACCGGATTGCCAATACATCTCCTTCCGCTGCCAGCGCCAC
>DATDIX010000076.1:0-7735 GCA_036520835.1 Chitinophagaceae bacterium
GGTTCCTGAAATACACTCATATCACAACAGGTAAACAAGTCTTTGAAAAGGGCACCACAACGTTGATACGCTGATCCGTCAATAAGTACAGCTTGGAATTGTTGACTCGTGGGTTTTTTTTCCGAAATTCGCAGATTCTGATTTTCTCCAATTACTACCGGCATAACGCTGATCTATGAGCATTAAAAACACTGGTCTTTTTTTGATCATACTCTTTTTGTCGGTAAAAGGGCAAGCACAACCCTGTACCACGCTTGGCCAGAATCCAAGTACCGCCTTCCCCGTCTGCGGCAACATTACATTCACCCAGAACAATGTTCCTATTTGCGGGGGAACGCTCATCCCTACTACCTGCACCAACGGCACATATGCCGATGTAAATCCTTTTTGGTACCGGTTTACGTGTTTTACATCAGGCACATTGGGTTTTATCATTGACCCGATGAACAACAACGACGACTATGACTGGGCACTTTTTGATATTACAGGAAGAAACCCAAACGATATTTATACTACGCTATCATTAAATATTGCAGAGAACTGGTCGGCGACACCGGGCAATACTGGCGCAGCAAACAATACTAACGGGCTGAGGAATTGTGCCGGCGGTTTTCCCAATTTCAATAGCCTATCCATGATCACAGCAGGCCGTGAATACTTATTACTGGTAAGTAACTGGAGCGCCTCACAACAGGGATATACGCTGAATTTTACAGGAGGCACCGCCGTCATCAGCGATCCGCTGCTTCCGCTGATGCAAAGTGTTTCTGTGAATTGCTCCGGCACCCAATTGACCCTGCGCTTCAATAAAAAAATCCGCTGTAACAGTCTTGCTGCAGACGGCAGTGACTTTACTGTTGCAGGCGCTACTGTTCTTTCAGCTACGGGTTTTGGGTGCAGCAGCAGTTTTGATCTTGATTCTGTTTTGATCAATTTTTCTGCACCCCTTCCGCCGGGAAATTATACACTGACCATGGCGAACGGTACAGACGGGAACACTTTATTGGATAATTGCGGCACGGGTATACTTTCCGGGAGTACTATTCCATTTACCGTAAATGCACAAAGCTCTTTAACAATGGGAACGGTTTCACCGCCACCCTGCACACCCGTTTCGCTTACCCTGGCATTTGCTGAACCGGTTATGTGCAATTCCATTGCTGCTAATGGCAGTGACTTTTTAATTACCGGCCCTGCTGCAGTGACCATTAGTTCTGCCACAGCAGTGAACTGTAATTCGAATGGCGAAACTGATTCCGTCACTTTGCAGCTCTCCGCTCCCATACTGGTTAGCGGCAATTACCAGGTGCAGGTTGTCACCGGCACAGATGGTAATACGATTGCCGGTCAATGTAACCGGCAGGTAACAGCAGGCAGCACTACGCCATTCACCCTGGCGCCGCAACCTGCCATTGCCATGGGCACTGTTGCCCCGCCCCCGTGCACACCTGCTACGATTCTGTTAACTTTTGCAGAACCGGTCAACTGCAATTCGATCGCGGCTGACGGATCTGATTTTATCATTACCGGGTCATCTGCTGTTTCAATCATGTCTGCATCTGCAGCTAACTGTGTCAACGGAGAAACCACTGACATAACTATTTTGCTCACTATGCCACTTTTGGTCAGCGGGAATTACCAGGTACAGGCAGTAACCGGCAGCGATGGTAATACACTTATCGGTCAATGTAACCGGCAGGTAACAGCAGGAAGCAATGCGGCATTTACGCTGGACCCGCAACCGCCTTTCCCGATGGGCACTGTTATACCACCAACCTGTTCGCCTTCTTCTATTGTTTTGGATTTCCCCGAATCCTTTGATTGTACTTCCATTTCAGCAGATGGAAGCGAATTTGTTATTACAGGTCCATCCGGAGTTACTGTTACAGGGGCCCAATGCAATACCAATCCCAATATCACGCAAATAATAATACAACTGTCAGCGCTCATTACTGTAAGCGGAACCTACCAGCTACAGGTAATGAACGGTACCGATGGAAATACAATAAGAGGTAATTGCAACCGGTATATCACCGTTGGAGATTTTACCACATTCATCATACCCGATGCTCCGCCATCACTTATGGACAGTCTTGTACCTGTTGCCTGCTCTCCATCTTCGCTCAGGCTGATATTCGATGAACCCGTGCAATGTGCTTCTGTTGCTGCCGATGGAAGCGATTTCATAGTTACCGGCCAGGCTCCTGTTACCATCGTATCTGCAGGCCCTACCTGTAATGCCAGCGGGCTGATCACTCAAATAGATATACAGCTTTCTGCCCCCATTGTAGTGGGAGGAAATTACCAGTTGCAATTGACCACGGGCAATGATGGTAATACATTGCTGAATGAGTGTTACCGGTCTACACCGGTTGCAGTATTGCCGTTTACCGTGAATGATTCGGTTTCCGCAATATTCCAGCACCAGATCCAATATGATTGCGAAACGGATATCATTCAATTTTCGCATGACGGGCAGCATAATGTGAATCAATGGACATGGACAATTAACGGAACCGCCGCCAGTTCTTTGCAGACATTTACACAAAGCTTCCCGGCTTCAAGCCAGAACCAGGTCCAGTTAACGGTATCGAATGGTGTATGCAGTGATACTTATTCAGAGAATATCATTTTGAATAATAAAGTGGTGGCTGCTTTTGACGGACCTGATATGGTATGCCCGGGAGATACCGCCAGTTTCAGCGATAACAGTACAGGGCAAATAGATACCTGGCAATGGAGTTTTGGCAATGGCAATACCAGTTCTTTACAAAACCCGCCTGCCCAGGTTTATCCCGCTACGGGAACAGAAATGCTGTACACTGTTTCATTAACTGTAGGTAATAACAATGGTTGCCGCACATCTGCTACTCAAACAGTAAAAGTTTTTGCCAGTTGTATCATTGCCGTACCCACGGCTTTTACACCAAACAATGATGGGTTGAATGATTTTCTCTACCCGTTAAATGCGATCAAAGCAGAAAACCTGGATTTCAAAGTGTTTAATCGTTGGGGCCAACTGGTATTTCAATCCAAAGACTGGACAAAGAAATGGGACGGAAAAGTAAACGGCATTCCGCAGACCACCAATGTTTATGTATGGACACTTAATTATACGCACAGGGATACCAGGATAAAATATTCGCTGAAAGGATCCACTACGCTCATCAGGTAGTTTAACGTTTAAAAGTTTAAGGTTCAAAAGGTTTCTTTTTACTGATAAATTCTTAAAGGAAACTTCGGTTTTTTTTGAACGTATCAACATTTAAACCTTAAACTTTAAACCCTGTATAACGCATAAAAATCATTTTGCCCATATATGCCCGTCCGCCTATCTTTGCACATGGCAACAAGAAATACTCCCGCTACAAACAAATCCTCTAATTTTTTCGGTGAAGGTCTGACGTTCGATGATGTGCTGTTAATGCCCGGTTACAGCCAGGTATTGCCCCGCGATGTTGATATTTCCAGCAAACTCACCAAAGACATTACATTAAATGTTCCTCTGCTGTCCGCCGCTATGGATACTGTGACGGAAGCATCCCTGGCCATGGCGCTGGCCCGTGAAGGCGGCCTTGGCATCCTGCATAAGAATATGACCATTGAGAAACAGGCAGAACAGGTACGTAAAGTAAAAAGAAGTGAAAGCGGTTTGATAATAGACCCCGTTACCCTGACTGCCGATGCCACTATCGGTGATGCGCAACGCCTCATGCGGGAAAATAAGATCGGCGGTATCCCCATCGTTGATAAAAAAGGAAAACTGGTAGGCATCCTTACCAACCGTGATCTCCGGTTTGAAGATGATCCCAAACGGAAAGTGAGTGAGGTGATGACAAAAGAGAACCTTTATACCGCACCTGAAGGAACTGACCTGAAAAAGGCCGAACAATTATTCAAAAAAACAAAGGTGGAAAAACTGCCCATCATCAATAAAGAGGGAAAGCTGACGGGCCTGTTTACTTACAGTGATATTTTAAAACTGAAGAGCCATCCTAATGCAGTGAAAGATGGATATGGAAGATTATTGGTAGGCGCCGGCGTAGGAATTACCAAAGACCTGCTGGATCGTGTGGCCGCATTGCAGCATGTAGGTGTTGATGTCATTGCCCTGGATAGTGCACACGGGCACAGCAAAGGAGTGATCAATGCATTAAAAGATGTAAAAAAGAATTTCAGGAATATAAATGTGATAGCAGGTAATGTAGGCACTGCCGCAGGGGCCAAAGCATTGGCGGATGCAGGAGCGGATGCCGTAAAAGTGGGTATCGGTCCTGGTTCTATCTGTACAACAAGAATTGTAGCAGGCGCTGGTGTACCACAACTAACTGCGGTGATGGAAGCTTATTCAGTATTAAAACAAAGAAATATTCCATTGATCGCTGATGGAGGCATTCGCTATACCGGTGATATGGTAAAAGCATTGGCTGCCGGCGCCAGTTGTGTGATGATGGGAAGCATATTTGCCGGGACCGAAGAAAGTCCAGGTGAAACGATCATCTACGAAGGAAGAAAATTCAAAGAGTACCGCGGCATGGGATCTCTCGGCGCCATGGCTACCGGAAGCAGCGACCGTTATTTCCAGGATGTGGAGGATGATGTAAAAAAATATGTGCCGGAAGGTATCGAAGGCCGTGTGGCTTATAAAGGAACATTAAGAGAAGTGGTGTATCAATATACAGGCGGTCTTCGTGCAGGTATGGGTTATTGCGGGGCAAAAGATATGGCTGAATTAAGAAATGCCACATTTGTAAAGATCACCAATGCCGGTATGCGTGAAAGTCATGCACATGATATTGAGATCACCAAGGAAGCGCCGAATTACAGCAGGATGTAGCAGACCGCAGTTATCGTCCTGTTATTCTCAAAGAATCATTTCCCTGCTATTACAGGTAAATTAAAAGAGTTTACAGGATACTTTATTTGTTTCCTGCAAACTCTTTGACTAACGATCCGCTTCTGCTATGTTTTTTATTACTCGGACACTACTTCAAAAGTGATAGGCTGCATACGATACGCTTTTACATGACGGTCATATTGAAAAGCCGGCTCCCATCCATTTGCTTTTTTTAATACACGTATTGCTTCCTGCTCCATCCCGTATCCATGATTTGTTAACGCCTGGATATCGCTTACATTTCCATCGAGGTCAACTACAAACCGGATGACCACCTTATATCTTCCCTCAGGTGCCCCATTGTCAACGGGAATATTTGCATTAAGGTTCCTCAAAAGGAATTTCTCCCAGTTCCCTTTATATTTTGCATCCACCTGCACGACACTATGTATTTCAGGTTCTGTAACTTTTTTCTGCTCGATAATGTTGGCACCCTTGTCAAGATCCTTTGGCTCTGCGAGAAAATCATCATCAATTCCTTTCTGCGCAAACACGTCAATTTTAGAAGTCGCCAGGTCGTCCTGCGTTGGCGGAGGAGTATCTGCTTCCGTATCATCCACTACTACAGGTTGAGTAAATCTTTCTGTTTGCACCTGGGGAGGGTCCGCTTTTTTAGGCGGCTCGGGTAATGGTTCAGGTTTTTTCTCTTCCTGGTCAATGTTTGACAAGGTTACCTCTTTGTACTCAATGCGTCCCGGGGCTTTTGGCCTGAATGATTTAGCCATGGCGGCCCCGGTAAAAGCAAGCAGCGCAACAGCAAAAGTGAACAATAATGATTTTTTGATACGTTCGGGATAAGTGACGCGGAGCTCATAAGCTCCGTACGCTTTGTTCCTGTCATCAAAGATGATGTCGAGCAAATTGGCTGAAAGGATTTGTTTTGGTTCCATGGCTTACATATTTTAACCATGAGACGGTGAGAGAAAAAATTTCCATAAAGAAATATTTTTTGTAAGAACGTATGGAAAATTCATGAACCAACATCGTAAACGGCAGAAATTTATTCTTTATTCTCCGTTCTGTTGTTCAATAAATTGAATTTCTGGTAATAGAAAGAAAAGAGCAGCAGTAATACGCCGATAATAAGAAATGAAATGATCTTCTGAACAGTTGAGAAGCTGGCGCTGTCAAAGACGATCAGTTTACCCAGCGTAATACCGATCAATACGATGGCGGCCAGTCTTGGCCAGGGTCTTTTATTGGCAACCCCCCATCCAAACAGGAATACAGCAACGCCTATCCATGATAAAGTAACTGCCAGCCCATCCCAACGGATACCGATAAACGATACTAATAAAATGATCGCCTGCCATGCCAGTAACCGTTGCAAAACAAGTTCTGCCGGGTATAGTATAACAATGGTCAATGCGAGTATGCCGGTGAACAAAGCCATAAAACCTGTGGTGGACGCAATATTCATTTCAAACATACTATTGCCGAAGATGAGTAAGGAAGAAACATACAATGCTGCGTTGTTAATAAGCACCTGTTGTACCTGGCCGGGTAAAAGAGAAGATGACCTGTTGATACGCAGTGCCAGTGCTGAAACAAGAAATAAAATATAGTAGGCCGCCATAAATACAATTCCCATCACCCGGTCCGAAGGATCGTAGCGCATAAATGCCCAGCCAATGAATAATATCCAGGTGATCAGCAAGGCGAGATATTGCATCAGTTTCCATGACCGCCTGAAGGAAATAAATGCCACCCCGATATTGATCAGTAAAATATAGGAAAAGAAAAGATCAACTCTTTCCGCATTGGCGCTGACCAGGAAAGGGATGCCGTATGCTCCCACCATCCCGAGTACGGCGATCTCCTGCCGGTTATAGTTCATTGCGGCAATAACTGTATAAACCGTCAGTGCGATCATAATGGCAAAGGCAACAGGGAATGGAAAAAAATGATAATACACAAAAGCGGCATAGGTAGTAAAATAAAGAGAAGCCATGCTGCCGCTGAAAAGAATAGCGCTGAATAAATGGTATTTCTTTTTTAAACGCCATGACAACAGGAACAGCACTACACCTGCAGTATAAGCCAGTGATATCCTCATAATCTCGGATATCAGTTCTTTGTCAATGGCATATTTAACACCAATTGAAAGCCCGGTGACCAATACCACTATCCCGACAATATGCATGAAGCGGAGACCGATATAATTTTCAAGGCCATCATCCTGAACAACAGGAGGCGGTTCATCTTTTTGAAAAGCTTTTTGACTACTTGTTTTCTTCTGAGAACCCGGGGATACTTCTTCCCGTAATGCATTTAACCTGGCCTGCAATACATACAGCTCCTGCTGAAAAAATTGAACACTTTTTGAAAGGCTGTTTATTTTTTCCTGCAATTCCTTTATCTCCTGTTCTTTTTCCATATCATGGTTTCGGTGTTGTAAAATAATTAAAAAACATCTCCGCAGTTATTTTCATATCACAGAGTCTTGTTAAGCCCCTCCTACAGGAGGGGTTTGGGGAGGCTAAAACCATTATTTTTACACAAACATCAGTTTTGAAACGCTTTCCAAATTTTTTCTTTGCATTCGGCAGCGGCATGTTGCTTTGGGCCGCATGGCCCGTTTCCCCTCTTACGCTTTTGATATTTACTGCATGGGTTCCTTTGTTATGGCTGGAATCAAAAGTGGAAAGCAGGAAAAAATTCTTTGGTCTTACCTATATCGCCATGTTTACCTGGAACATTGCAACCACCTGGTGGATATGGAATGCATCAGCGCCGGGATCTGTTGCAGCATTTTTAGCCAACAGCTTCCTGATGTGTTTTCCCTGGCTTGGATTTAAGATCGTTAAAAAATGGCTGGGTGAAAAGACCGGTTACGTT
>DATDIX010000077.1:0-2919 GCA_036520835.1 Chitinophagaceae bacterium
ATTGGGTCTTCCCATCATTACGTTTTCCCTAACCGATAATTCATAGGTAGCATAATCCTGGAACAATACCCCGATCCGGTTGCGCAGCGCTTCGGGATCCATTTGTTTTACATCAATACCGCCCAAGGTTACGGCTCCCTGCTGCACATCATAAAAGCGGAGCAGTAATCTTATCAATGTGGATTTGCCGGCGCCGTTCTCACCCACCAGCGCCATCAGCTCGCCTTTACGTATCTGCAGGTCCAGTTCATGCAGGGCAGGCTCTGTTCCGCCCGGGTAAGTAAAACTGATCTTTTCAAACCCGATCCCTTCAACAGGCGCCTCAGGAAGGGAAACAGGTTTTGCCGGAACAGGTACCAGGTGCTCAATGTTGAGAAAGGAAAAATAATCTTCGAGAAAAGTAGTGTGCTGGTCCACCGCTACAAAAGTGCTGGATATCGTTCCCAGTGTTCCGGACACAGATGTAAAAGCGCCGATCACCAATACCACCCCGCCCGGATCGATGGTTCCCTGTATCCCTTTATTGGCTACAAACACATAGGCCAATGCAAGGATAGTCCCGGTGATCAACCCGCTAATCACTGACATGCGGCTTCCCATCCGTGACATCAGCATCCTTTGTTTGAAAAGATCATCGGATAGTTTGCGGTGCCTGCCAAGCAGGTAATCCGCCAGCACATAAGCCCTTACTTCTTTGGTGTTCTTGGGTTGCACCATCAGGTCGCCTATGTATTGCCTTTCTCTTTCTTCCGGTGTTTCTTTATAATAGTATTTATAAAGTTTGGTGGTGACACGGCTTTCCAGCACCAGTGTAAGAATGGCGGCGCCCAGCGCCAGTACCACCAGCATATAATGCAGGCTGGCCAGCAGGCCCGACATCAGTACAATCGTTACAATATTTCCCGATAGCCCGAGTATGGACCAGGTAAGATCACCGGGTCTCCAGTTCACATCTCTCTTGGCTCTTGCCAACCGGTCGTGCCAGTCGGAATTATCAAAGTGGCCGAGATCAACTTTGGAAGCTTTGGCCAGCAAACGGTTCTCCGCTTCCAGCTCCACACGGCGAACATACAAGCTTCTGCCATATCCCATATAAGAACCGACAGCCCGCTGCACAATGAAGGTGATCCATAAACCAACAACAATGGGCAGCACATCTTCAAAGGTCAGCGGGTGCACACGGGCTTCAGCGATCTTGTTGACCAGCACAGAACCTAAGTACACAGATACAGGAGGCATCACGGCATTGAACATGCCCAGCAATGAAAAGCGGATAAGCAAACGGGGTGAAGCCGCCCATGCAAGAGACATGGCATGGCTAAGGTTCTTTCTTACCCTCCGGAGACGGCTGGTCTTTTTCGGCAACACTTCTTCCATCCGTACAAGTTACGAAAGAGAAATTTTTTGGCCATTAACAAAATGGCTGGTCATAAAAAAGGCCGTCTCAAAGTATTTTCAACACTGAGATACAGAGTAACAGAGAAGCACAGAGTTTTGATCCTTACATTATTTTTCTCTGTGTAGCTCAAATTCTCAGTTACTCTGTGTTGAAATTTCTCTCTTTTGAGACGGCCTCTTAAATAAAGACAAACAATCTTTTTATTTCAGTGGTCTTTTGTACTGGCTGTACCATACGATCTTGCCGTCTTTCACCCGGTTAATATCGTGGTACATGGCTGAATCCACTTTGCCGTTCTTATAGGTATCGACTTCCTTATACCATACTACGATATGTCCTGTTTTCTTATCCGCAGCATACATTTTTTGCCAGGCATGCATATCAATAGTGACGGAGCTCAGGCTATCCCGGTAGGTAGACCACAGTTTCATGAGGTCTGCTTTGGTACCTGCAAACTGATCGCCGCTTGAAAAGTCTACTTCCACGCTGTCGCTTAATGTGTTTTCCAGGCCGCTCATATTGCCATCGGCCCAGTCCTTATAGGTCGTCAGCACCATCTTCAGATCTGCATCAGATACATCGGTGGTAAAACTGCTGGAATAAGAAGCGGTGTAAGGCAGGTCTGCAGTTGATTTTTCCGGAGCAGCGGCCGGTTCTGTTTTTTCATTGTTGCACGACAATAAAAAAGCGGCGGAGCAAAAACATAAGAAAATTTTTTTCATACAATTAATTTAGGTTAAAAAAAGGTGAACAGCCGTCAGAAGGAGGGATAATACCAGGGAAGGATTATGCGGATAAACAGGTTTGTTGCAGAAAGGTACTCAATGAGCCGCTAAGAATAGAAATAAGTTTCACCCATAGCATTACGGGTTGTGGAAGGAAGGAAAGCAATCTACTCTTTCTCGTCTTTTCTTTTGAACCCGATCTTTGGCCGTGACGGCTGTGGTGGATTTAGTAATTGTTTCAGGTACTTAAAGATCAGCTGTAAGTCTTCATCATGGCCTGTAAGTTTCTTTTCGATCTTTTCTAATTGCAGCAGAATGTCCTTGTGGGTAAGCAGCATTTCCCGGATCTTTACAAAAATTTCTATGATACGGATACTTACCTGGATGGCTCTTTCGCTTCGCAGTACGTTTGCCAGCATCAGCACTCCATGTTCTGTAAATGCGTATGGAAGATATCCTCCCAGGTGTTTTCGGGATGGTATCGCAAAATGCGATACCATCGTATTCACTTCTTCTTTGCTCAGCTGAAACATGAAGTTTTCCGGAAAACGGCTACTATTTCTTTTTACCTGCTCCCTGAGTCTTATTGGTTTTATGTCATACAACCCGGCCAGATCCCTGTCAAGCATAACTTTCTGCCCACGGATGACATAGATTTTATTCATCACCAGTTCATCAGGTATCATCAGTGCTTTAGTTGCCTTTGCCATAATTCAGTTTGATCTTTCAGATTGAAATATCAAAGACCAGGACGCAAATTGCAACTTCAAGATAAAAAGATAGCCAGTATTAATT
>DATDIX010000078.1:0-13649 GCA_036520835.1 Chitinophagaceae bacterium
CTTACTCATGGTCTAACGGTACTATCGAAGTAGGCACTGATGCAACTCTGCTGGTGACCACACCTGGCACTTACACCGTAACAGCAACAGCTGCTAACGGATGTACCGATACTGAAAGCATCACCATCACACAGGATATCAGTCTTCCGAATGTTGGCCCGATAACCGGTACGACTACTGTTTGTACAGGTAACACAACCCAGCTTGCAAATGCCACAGCCGGCGGTATATGGAGCAGCAGTGATGTAGCTGTCGCTACCGTTGATGCCAATGGCCTGGTGACCGCTCTGACTGCAGGTACCACTACCATCAGCTATGCAGTGACCAATACCTGCGGTACCACTACTGTCAATACACTGGTTACTGTCAATACAACGCCTGCTGCACCAACGATCAATGCAGGCGGGCCCACAACATTCTGCCAGGGGGACAATGTAACACTTACATCAAGCCAGGCAACAGATATTCTTTGGAGTACGGGAGCTACAACTTCAAGTATTAATGTGACTACATCTGGGAATTACACTGTAACATACACAGTTAATGGTTGCTCAGCTACATCAGCCATAACAACAGTTACAGCTAAACCTATCCCTGTATTAACAAGCCCGGTTACGTTTGACGTTTTTGATGAGACACCTTTTGAAGTACCGGTTACAAGTAACGTAAGCAATACAAGCTATTTCTGGAATCGTGCAGGCATAGCAGGAATCGCACCATCTGAAGGCGTTGGCGCAGAGGGTTCGGGTATTGCAGGTGTAAATGTAATCAGCGAAATTCTGAATAACACCTCACCAAGCAATATTAATGTACTGTACAGAATCGTATTAACGGCAGATGGTTGCAGCAGCGACTCAATAACTGTGCAAGTTACAGTCAACCTCTCAGCACCAAGGCTAATTACTCCAGGAACAGTAATACCACTAGTTACAGAGCAATCAACAGAATTAAAAACTGTGATCAACGTAATGCCTAACCCGACAACTGATCACTTTAATGTGATAATTAAGGGCGGCAATACTAACAATACTGTAACGGTAAGGGTGCTGGATGTGTATGGAACATTGGTAGAAAAACATGAAAAAATTGCGGCCAATACTTCAATGAAACTTGGACAGAACTGGGCCGCCGGTATTTATTTTATAGAAGTGACCCAGGACCGTCAGCGAAAAGTGGTCAGGATCATAAAAACAAACTAAAAAACACAGCTTTCTGAAAAGGCCCCGGAAACCGGGGCTTTTTCATGAGCCGGGCATGGGCACGGGACGAGATAACTGGTTTTAATGCAAGGGCATAATGGCAGTAAGCCCTTCGTTATCAAAGATTCTGCAGACTTTTTTTTTGCCAGCCGGACTTTGATATTATTTTATTGCGTAATTTCAGACGTCTGTATCTGCTTTACCGGCAGTACAGTTCATGGAGACCTTTAATATCCTCATTTTAAGCCACCACTCCAAAGCTTAATATCCTTTCTAAAGAACACCTGTTCGAAGCACCTCTGATTTTTATTCATTATTAAACCCGGGAATTCGTAATGGTACGGATGTTCTTAGACACTGTTTGCAGAAAACTATTGTTTGCTTTGCTTTTTGTATACGCATCATTTAGTTTTTCATTTGCTCAAAATCCTATTGCTACGGAGAATGCACTGACCGGCAATCCAAAATCTGAATGGGATATCAGTGGCGCAGGCGATCTTTCCATACAGGGATTTGCCACGGACATAAGCGTTAATAAAGGACAAACGATACGTTTTAAAATCGAGGTTACACCTGCAGCTTCTTACACTATCAGGATATACCGCCTTGGCTATTACCAGGGCAACGGCGCCAGGCTGATCACCAACCTGGGAACCTTTAACGGAGTTTCCCAGCCTGATGGCATTGGTAATTCAGGTACCGGTTTGCTGGATTGCAGTAACTGGAGTGAGTCAGCAAGCTGGGCAGTGCCAGCTACTGCTGTTCCGGGTCTTTACATTGCCAAACTTACCAAAGTAAGTGGCGGAGCATCCAGCCATATTGTATTCGTAGTTCGTGATGATGCAAGTACTGCGGATATATTGGTAAAAACATCAGATGCTACCTGGCAGGCTTATAACAACTATGGAGGAAACAGTTTATATGTAGGCGCTACTTCATTTCCCAGCGGGCATGCTGCCAAAGTAAGTTATAATCGCCCTTTTCTTACCCGTAATGGCGGTGGCGGTGGCGGCGCTATGGAAGATTGGTTCATGAATGCAGAATACCCGCTGATCCGCTTCCTGGAAAGGAATGGTTACAATCTTACTTATACTACCGACGTAGATATGGACAGGAGCACAACAGCTATCACTCCTGCCAAACATAAAGTCATCATCTCTTCTGGCCACGATGAATACTGGTCACTGAATGAAAGAAACAAATTTGAAAGTGCAAGGGCAGCCGGGGTACATCTCGCTTTTTTCAGCGGCAACGAAGTTTACTGGAAAACAAGATGGGAAGATAATAACCGTACACTGGTTTGTTATAAGGATGGGACATTGGGAGAAAATGTATGCGGAACAAAATGTGATCCTACCAGCGCCTGGACAGGTTTGTGGAGAGATGGTGCAGCCTATGATGCAGGCAAACCGGAAAATGCATTGACCGGCCAGATAAGCTGGGAACTTGTTACCACTTCCATCACCGTTCCGTCAGCGTATAAAAATCTCAGGTTCTGGCGCAACACAAGTGTTGCCAGCCTCGCCAATGGTGCAACAGCCACTTTTCCCAACGGTACGCTTGGTTATGAAGCCGACTTTGAGCAATATGACAATTATTACCCGTTAGGACGTATTACATTATCCAGTTCAGTCGTAAACGGGAATACCCATAAACTTTCTTTATACCGTCATTCAAGCGGTGCATTGGTATTTGGAGCAGGATCCGTTCAATGGGCATGGGGTTTAGATAATATACATGACCGCGGAAGTGCTTCCCCAAGTGTTCCGATGCAGCAGGCAACGGTAAATTTATTTGCAGATATGGGAGTGCAGCCAACCACTTTAATGTCGGGGCTTACGCTGGCTACCGCTTCAACTGATTTTACAGCACCCGTTGTCAATATCACTTCTCCGGCCAACGGAGCTTCCTTACCTGCTAATACTCCCGTTACCATTAGTGGTACGGCCAGTGATGCCGGCGGTCAATTGGTAGGGGTCTATATATCCGTAGATGGTGGGACAACATGGCAAACAGTTAACGGTTCTTCCAGTTGGACGTTTTCATGGACACCTACTTTACCAGGCCCTGCTACAATCCGTGTTCGGGGTTTTGATGATAGTGGTAATATGGGAGTACCCGGGGCGCCAGGAACGCCAAGCAATATAAATGTTACTATTACAGGCAGCTCACCAACTTGTCCCTGTAATATTTTCCCTGCATCCGTTTCTCCCCAATTGCCGTTAGATAATGACGGTCAACCTATAGAAGTCGGTGTAAAATTCCGGTCTTCGCAGGCAGGATATATCACTGGTGTGAAATTCTGGAAAGGAGGCGCAAGCAATAACGGCACACATATAGGACATTTATGGAGCAGCACCGGAACCAAACTGGCTGAAGCAAACTTCTCCGGTGAAACCTCATCAGGATGGCAGACAGTTTCATTCTCCACACCCGTTGCTATCAGCGCCAATACAACTTATGTCGCTTCTTATTTTAGTCCCTCAGGTTATTATGCAAGCACCAATCCATACTTTACCAATTCCGTAGTGAATGGTTATCTCACCGCCCTCGCAGGTGGTGGTGCAGACGGACCGAACGGCGTATATGTATATACAACGACCGGCGCCTTCCCGGTCAGTAATTTCCAATCCACTAATAATTGGGTGGATGTGGTATTTACACCGACATTCACTCCTGACGTTACTCCACCAACAGTTAGTATAACTGCGCCGGCAGCAGGAAACGTTTCAGGCATTGTCAATATAACCGTCAACGCTGCAGATAATATTGCTGTTGCCGGGGTACAATTCCTGCTAAATGGAGCAAACCTTGGATCTGAAGTTCTCGTTGCTCCCTACTCCTATTCATGGAACACAACCTCAGTTACCAATGGAACTTATACATTAACTGCCAGGGCTAGAGACCTGTCAGGTAATACCACAACTTCTGCATCAGTAGTAGTAACAGTAAATAATGTACCTGATGTCACCCCACCAACAGTAAATCTTACATCTCCTGCAGCAGGAACTGTAAGTGGCACCATCAATGTAACAGCCAACGCAGCAGATAATATTGCTGTAGCAGGAGTACAATTCTTATTGAATGGGGTAACCCTTGGCGCAGAAGATGTGAGTTCTCCTTATTCTATTTCATGGAATACATTTACGACAAGTAACGGTACCTATACATTAACGGCAAGGGCCCGTGATGCAGCAGGTAATACAACCACTTCAGCTGGCGTAGTAGTTACTGTAAGCAACAGTAACAACCTTATAGTTGCCATGCCGCTCAATGAAGGCAGTGGTACAGCCGCAGCAGATATATCAGGTAACAGCCATAACGGTACATTGACCAATGCCCCCACCTGGGGCACGGGCAGATATGGACAAGGTGTAAACCTCGACGGCACTAATGATTATATCAGTATTGCTGATCATGCCAACTTCACGCTTGATCCTGCACAAAGCTATACATGGAGTGCATGGGTAAGGAATAACAACTTTACGGAATGGAGTACCGTTTGGAGCCAGACAATTGATGCCAACAATTTCTTCTATTTCTATGCTCATACTTCCGGGGATCCGGATGGCGGACCTGTCACTAACGGGGTCTCTGCATATTGGTGGACAAATGGCGGAAGCAATAAGATAGGAGCACACAGCAGCAATAATGTTCTGACTGCGGGGCAATGGAGCCATATTGCTGTTACTTACGATGCCGGCCAGCCCCAGAATAACCGCTTCACCATCTATGTGAACGGTGTGGATGTAACGGTAAGAACTGATGTGAGTTCAACGGGCACTATTACAACAATCAATCCTACCAATACACGCATAGGATCCAACCAGCCTTTTGGCGAATACATCAATGGATCAGTTGATGAAGTAAGGTATTACAGGAGATTGCTTTCGTCAGCAGAAGTACAAACCGATATGAATACTCCGTTGGGAAATGATGTCACAAATCCAACGGTAAATATCACAGCACCGGCCGCCGGCAATGTTTCAGCAACGATCAACGTGGATGCAACAGCAACAGACAATGTTGGTGTAGCGGGTGTACAGTTTTTACTCGATGGCGTGAACCTGGGAGCAGAAGATCTCACTGCGCCCTATTCAGTTTCCTGGAACACCACTACGGCCACTAACGGAAATCATACTTTAACAGCAAGAGCAAGAGATGCTGCAGGCAATACCACCACATCAGCCGGGGTTGTGGTCAATGTTAATAATGATACGCAGGCGCCAACGGTGAACCTCACAGAACCTGCAGCCGGAACAGTTGTAGCAACGATCAATGTAAGTGCTAACGCCGCCGACAATGTCGGCGTAGCAGGAGTGCAGTTCTTACTGGATGGAAATAACCTGGGAGCAGAAGATGTAACGGCTCCTTATACGATATCGTGGAATACAACAACCATTGCAGACGGCAATCATACGCTCACAGCAAGAGCAAGAGACGCAGCCGGTAATACCACCACATCTTCTTCTGTTATCGTGAATGTTCTGAATAATCCACCGGATACCCAGTTCCCAGCAGTAAATATTACATCGCCGGCAGCCGGTAATGTAGCAGGCACTATTAGTGTGGATGCAACAGCATCAGACAATGTAGGCGTAATAGGTGTGCAGTTCTTATTGAATGGTGTTAACCTGGGAGCAGAAGATCTCAGTGCTCCGTATGCTGTATCATGGAATACATTAACATCTGCCAACGGCAGCTATACACTAACAGCACGTGCCCGCGATGCTGCAGGCAATACCACCACATCAGCCGGTGTAGTGGTTACTGTTAATAACGATACGCAGGCACCAACGGTGAACCTCACAGAACCTGCAGCCGGAACAGCTTTAGGAACCATCAATGTAAGTGCCAATGCTGCTGACAATGTCGGCGTAGCGGGTGTTCAATTCTTACTGGATGGAAATAACCTGGGTGCAGAAGACCTCATTGCTCCTTATACATTATCATGGAATACAACAACCATCACAGACGGCAATCATACACTCACAGCAAGAGCAAGAGATGCAGCCGGTAATACCACCACTTCAGCAGCTGTGGTGGTTAATGTACAGAATACCCCACTGGATACCCAGTTCCCGACCGTAAATATTACAGCGCCGGCAGCCGGAAACGTTGCAGCCACTATTAATGTGGATGCAACAGCATCAGACAATGTAGGCGTGGTGGGTGTGCAGTTCCTATTAGATGGGATAAACCTCGGGGCGGAAGATGTTGCTGCGCCTTATTCGGTTTCATGGGTTACAACAGGAGCAACTAATGGCAGCCATGTTCTTACAGCAAGAGCAAGGGATGCTGCAGGAAACATAACCACATCAACGCCTGTAAACGTTACTGTAAATAACACAAACCTTGTGGCCGCATACGGTTTTAATGAAAATACCGGGACAACGGCAACTGATAATTCAGGAAATAATAACAATGGTACACTCACTAACGGGCCGGCCTGGTCAGCCTCGGGCAGATACGGGTCAGCCATTTTATTTGACGGTACCAATGATTATATAAATATTAATGATGCTAACTCACTTGACCTGACCAATGGGATGACACTCGAAGCCTGGGTGAATCCATCTAATCTTACAGGGTTCAAAACTGTTATTTGTAAAGACAGGACAACGAGCAATTATACCTATACGCTGGCTGCAAATAATAATACGACAAACGTAAACAACCAGCGACCAAACAGCCGCATCCGGATTGGCAGCAATAACAGGACTGTGACCGGCACCACCAAACTTACGCTGAATACCTGGACACATATAGCCAGCACCTATGATGGAACAACGATGAGGCTGTATATAAACGGGGTCCAGGTGTCCACGTTCGCTACGACAGGTAATATAACCGTTACCACCGATCCATTACGGATCGGCGGCACAACGGCCCTGACCGCGCAATATTTCGCAGGCCTGATAGATGAAGTGAGAATATACAACCGGGCATTGACACAGGCGGAGATACAAACAGACATGAATACGCCAATAGCGCCGGATGTAACCAACCCGGTTGTAACCATTACAACCCCTGCCGCCGGAGATGTATCGGGAACAATCAATGTTTCAGCCAATGCTTCAGATAATATCGGCGTAAGCGGTGTTCAGTTCTTACTGGATGGCGTGAACCTGGGTACGGAAGATCTCACTGCGCCATATTCAGTTTCCTGGAACACCACTACGGCCACTAACGGGAATCATACTTTAACAGCCAGAGCAAGAGATGCAGCCGGCAATACCACCACATCAGCAGGTGTAGTGGTCACTGTCAATAATGATACGCAGGTGCCAACAGTGAGCCTTACAGAACCTGTAGCCGGAACGGTTTTGGGAACGATCAATGTAAGTGCCAACGCAGCTGACAATGTCGGCGTTGCAGGTGTGCAATTCTTACTGGATGGAAATAATCTGGGAGCAGAAGACCTCGCGGCTCCTTATACGATATCATGGAATACAACAACGATCGCAGACGGCAATCATACACTCACGGCAAGGGCCCGCGATGCAGCCGGTAATATCACAACATCTTCTTCCGTTATCGTGAATGTGCTGAATAATCCACCGGATACCCAGTTCCCGGCCGTAAATATTACAGCACCGGCAGCCGGAAATGTAACAGGTACTATTAACGTAACCGCCAATGCAACTGATAACGTTGGCGTGGTCGGTGTGCAGTTCTTATTGAATGGAGCCAACTTATCTACTGAAGATCTTGTTGCACCTTATAGTATTTCCTGGAATACATTGACATCTGCCAATGGCAGTTATACATTAACAGCCCGTGCCCGTGATGCAGCCGGTAATACCACCACATCAGCCGGTGTAGTGGTTACTGTCAATAACGATACACAGGCGCCAACGGTGAACATCACAGAACCGGCAGCCGGAACAGTTTTGGGAACGATCAATGTAAGCGCCAATGCTGCTGATAATGTTGGTATAGCAGGTGTTCAATTCTTATTGGATGGCAATAACCTTGGAGCAGAAGACCTCATTGCTCCTTATACGGTGGCCTGGAATACAACAACCATCACAGACGGCAGTCATACTCTCACGGCAAGGGCACGTGATGCGGCCGGTAATATCACCACTTCAACTGGTGTAGTGGTCACTGTCGCTAATGATACGCAGTTCCCAACAGTTAATATCACCGCCCCGGCAGCCGGAAACGTAACAGGTACTATTAACGTTACAGCTAACGCAACAGATAACGTCGGCGTGGTCGGTGTCCAGTTCTTATTGAATGGATCGAACCTTGGCGCCGAAGATATCAGTTCTCCATTCTCGGTTTCATGGAATACGACAACAGTACCGAATGGCAATTATACACTCACGGCACGTGCCCGCGATGCATCAGGTAATACAACTACTTCGGCTGCTGTAAACGTAATAGTGAATAATAACACTAACCTGATCGTATCAATGAACCTGAATGAAGGGACGGGAACCAATGCAGCAGATATATCCGGCAATAGTCATAATGGTACTTTAATTAATGCTCCCATCTGGGGTACGGGCAGATATGGACAAGGTGTCAACTTCGACGGCACCAATGATTATATAAATATTGCTGATCATAATAATTTCACACTTGACCCCGCACAAAGCTATACATGGAGTGCCTGGGTAAGGAGCAACAACTTTACGGAATGGAGTACGATATGGAGCCAGACTCTGGATTTCAATAATTTCTTCTATTTCTATGCTCATACTTCAAGCGATCCAGATGGCGGGCCGGTAACCAATGGCATATCTGCTTATTGGTGGAACAATGGCGGCAGCAGTAAAATTGGTGTCCATAGTTCCAACAATGTACTGACAGCCGGCCAATGGAGCTATGTTGCTATTACCTACGATGCCAGCCAACCACAAAATAATCGCTTCACTATCTATGTGAACGGTGTAGATGTTACCGTAAGGACGGATGTCAGTTCCACAGGAACTATTACAAGCATCAACCCGGGTAATATACGTATCGGTTCGAACCAGCCTTTTGGTGAATACATCAATGGCTCTGTTGATGAAGTAAGGTTCTACAGGAGATTGCTGTCAACAGCAGAGGTACAAACTGATATGAATTCACCGATCGCAACCACTATTGTGCCGATCGTGTCTCCTGCAAACGGTGCTGCAGGTGTCGCTATCAGCACTGCGGTCACTGTGGTATTCAATTTAGCAATGGATGCCACTACGATCAATAGTTCAACAATTGAATTACGCAATTCGCTCAATGTATTAGTACCGGCCTCTGTAACGTATAATGCTACTACCCGAACAGCAACATTAACGCCTTCTGCTGCGCTTAGCAATTCAACATTGTATTCAGCTAAGGTTAAAGGCGGAACCACAGGGGTAAAAGACCTGGCCGGCAATACCATGGTAACGGATCTTAACTGGTCATTCACTACGGTTGATCCGCCATTGCTGGCGCCTGCAGATGGACCCGGCGGACCGATACTGGTAGTAAGCACTTCTTCCAATCCATTCAGCCGCTATGCTGTGGAAATATTGAGAGCCGAAGGATTGAATCACTTTGCGGCCGCAGATGTTTCAACACTTACTGCAACACTGCTTAATAATTATGATGTGGTAGTGCTGGGAGAGATGACAGTAACAGCAGCGCAGGTCACCTTATTAACGAACTGGGTAAATGCGGGCGGTACATTGATCGCATTTAAACCAAGCGCATTATTAAATCCGTTAATGGGAATAAACACTGCCAGCGGAACATTAACAGACCGTTACTTGTTGGTAAACACATCAGCCGGTCCGGGTTTTGGCATCGTTAATCAAACGATTCAATTCCATGGTGCGGCCAACCTGCATACATTAAATGGAGCGACCAGTCTTGCTACACTTTATTCTGCGGCAAGCACTGCCACCAGCAATCCAGCTGTTACAACCAGGAATGTGGGTGCTAATGGTGGAAGGGCTGTTGCCTTTACATATGACCTGGCCAGATCAATTATTTACACAAGACAGGGTA
Source organism: Chitinophagaceae bacterium (assembly GCA_036520835.1). GTDB lineage: Bacteria > Bacteroidota > Bacteroidia > Chitinophagales > Chitinophagaceae > VBAT01. The sequence goes on from DATDIX010000078.1 coordinate 10,185, forward strand.
ATCCGGCATGGGCCGGCCAGAAAAGGGATGGGCAGTCAGGCCCGATCCGTTCTGATGATATGTTCTTCCCTGACTGGGTTGATTTCAATAAAATAGCCATTCCGCAGGCCGATGAACAACAGCGCTTATTAGCCAATATAATTTTACAGGGAAATCTTCACCGCAAACCTTTGCCAAGGTTCTGGTATTTGCCCAGGGATCTGAAAGCAGCAGTTGTAATGACTGGTGATGATCATGCTGTGAATGGTACCGTTAGCCGTTTTAATCAATATCTTACCATGGGCCCTAATACAGCCAATGATATTGCCGACTGGAATGCAGTAAGGGCTACTTCATATATCTATCCCAATACCCCTATAACCGATGCACAGTCTGCAGCATTCCAGGCGCAGGGCTTTGAGATCGCATTGCATCCTACTACCAATTGTGCCAATTATACATTGAGTTCACTACAAGCGGTATTTACTGACCAGTTGACCCAATTGGCCGGCAACTTCCCGAGCCTCGCAGCTCCGGTAACTAACAGGAGCCATTGTCTTGTATGGAGTGATTGGTCATCTACTCCTAAAGTTGAATTGCAAAATGGTATCCGGTTAGATGTCACCTATTATTACTGGCCTGAAGCATGGATGGCAAACCTGCCCGGCATGTTTACTGGTTCCGGGATACCTATGCGTTACGCAGACACTGATGGTTCCTTAATTGACGTTTACCAGGCCACCACGCAGATGACCGATGAAACAAATATGAATTATTCGGCTTTCTCCAACGCAGTGCTTGATAAAGCTGTAGGACCTGAAGGATACTACGGCGTATTTACTACCAATATGCATACGGATCAGTCTACTCACGCGGGTTCAAACGCCATCGTCGCTTCTGCGCAGGCAAGACAGATCCCGGTGATTTCTGCCAAACAAATGCTGAACTGGCTGGATGGAAGAAATAATTCTTTCTTCAGTAACATGACATGGAGTAACAACCTGCTTAGCTTTAATATCATGGCACGCAGCGGCGCCAGGAATTTAAAAGCCATGCTGCCTATCTATTCGGAAACGGGTCAACTGGTATCTATCACCATGAATGGAGCACCAGTGACTTTTACTACTCAAACCATCAAGGGAATACTATATGCTTTCTTCCCGGCTGCATTGGGCAACAATGCTTATGTAGCTGATTATAGCGGATCGCTGCTGAGAACGATGGAACAGGTTGTAACATCATCTGAAACTATCCGGGAAAAACCAACTGAGAGTTCCCCGGATCTTTCTGCTGAAAAACTGGAAGTAATCGTGATACCTAATCCCAGCAGCAATTACTTTAATCTGTATATCAACAGTAACGCAATTACACCTGTATCTATAAGAATATTTGATGTCTTCGGACAGTCAGTAGAAAAGCATGAAAAAATAACTGCCGGCAGCAACTTGCGGATAGGCCAGTCACTAAAAGGCGGCACCTACTTCGCAGAGGTAACACAAGGCGATCAGCGAAAAGTGGTGAAGATGATAAAGGTAAATTAGAAACAGTGTTCACGGGTCAGGATAAAAGGGAGCCCGGATGGGGCTTCCTTCTTTTAAGTTCTTAGCAACCCGGTGTAGTGGATATCTGTTGAATATTATGTGAATAAAATTGATAAAAGAAAGAATGTATAAGCAACTTTTTCACTGATATTTACGTTATCACAATAGTTTTAATATCCTTCCTGATAAGCTTCGTTTCTTTACCCCGTTTTCATAATAAAACATAATATCCTCTTTAAAGAACTCCTCCGGCTTACCTGTGATTTCATTAACCATAAAGCCACACGATCCATTATGTCCATTAAACCTGTTTATCCCTTTCGCCACGGGCCAATAGACCCATTGGTTTATTTCCCGTGCTTCAATTCTCCCCCTGCTATAAAACTCCTGGTTTTTTGTTTACCAGTTGCATCGTCAGTTCATTCCGGCGACGATAGCTGATAGACGATGCTTTGCCCCTCCCCGATCATTGTACCCGGATAACCCTTTGCAGTTTTACTACCCTGTTCAAAACTCTGCCATACCTGTGATTTTAAGTAATTATAATAAAACCACAGATATCCAACATGATCAGGAAAATCCTGCGTTCTCATTTTACTATAGAGACGCTTCTTTATTACTCGTTCATAGTGGCCGCCATTGTCATGGCGAAACCGTCTCCAAAGGTCACAATGGCAACTTCATCACTTAGCATGGACAATATATCTCCTTCCGGGATGATGAATGAGTTGAAACCGGGAGAAGGAAATGAAAAATACAGCCGGCTCGCAGTTTATGATAATACACTTTATACCGGATCAGATTTACCATTCTTAACACCCACTGAAGGGCCGGGCGGTCCTGTATTGGTGATCAGTTCAACGGCTAACCCATTCAGCCGCTATACTGTTGAAATATTAAGGGCTGAAGGCTTAAATTATTTTGCAGCCGCTGATATTTCTGCCATAACATCAGCAATATTGAATAATCATGATGTCATTATTCTTGGTGAAATAACAGTAACGAACCATCAGATTGAAATGCTGACCAAATGGGTTCATGATGGCGGCACATTAATAGCCTTCAAACCATCCGCATTGTTAGTTGGCCTGTTTGGATTAAAACCGGCAACGGGTACACTGAAAGACAAGTACCTGCTGGTAAATACGTCTTCCGGTCCCGGCGCCGGCATTGTTGATCAAACCATACAATATCACGGCACCGCCAACCTGCACGAACTGGATGATGCGATCAGCCTGGCTTCATTATATTCATCCTCCGCTACCGCCACCCATTTTCCTGCTATCACATCAAGGAATATAGGAGTAAATGGCGGAACTGCTGTTGCCTTTGCCTACGACCTGGCCAAATCCGTCATCTATACAAGACAAGGTAATCCCCGATGGGCTGGTCAAAAAAGAGATGGGGAGATAGATCCTATCCGTTCAGATGATCTTTTTTTCCCGGACTGGATAGATCTCAATAAAGTGGCGATACCGCAGGCAGATGAACAGCAACGTTTGCTGGCTAACATCATTCTGCAGAATAACCTTGACAAAAAACCATTGCCGAGATTCTGGTATTTGCCAAGAGACCTGAAAGCTGCGATTGTGATGACTGGCGATGATCATGCCATGAATGAAACAGCCGGCCGCTTCAATCAATACCTTAAACTTGGCCCGAATACACCGGAAGATGTTGCCGAATGGAATGCCATAAGAGCTACATCCTATATCTATCCCAATACGGGCATAACAGATAAAGAGGCAGCTATATTTGAAAAGCAGGGATTCGAGATCGCATTACACCCGAATACGAATTGCTCGAACTACAGTTTGCAGACATTGCAGGATATATTCACCACACAACTGGCAGAATGGACCGCTAAACTTCCCAGCCTATCTGCACCCGTTACTAACCGAACACATTGTTTGGCATGGAGTGACTGGTCTTCCACACCCAAAGT
>DATDIX010000079.1:0-5039 GCA_036520835.1 Chitinophagaceae bacterium
TGTTGTCAGTGGTGTAAGCGGCAGCGGTAAAACAACATTGGTAAAACAAATTTTATATCCTGCCTTACAAAAGATAAAAGGAGAGTTTGGAGATAAGGTTGGTTTTCACAAAGCCATTACCGGTGATATTGACAGCATTGCGCAAATAGAAATGGTAGATCAGAACCCCATCGGTAAGTCATCAAGAAGTAACCCTGTTACTTATATCAAAGCCTATGATGAGATCAGGGACCTGTTTGCCAGGCAGCCATTGAGCAAAATGCGGGGATTCCAGCCGAAGCATTTTTCATTTAATGTCGATGGAGGAAGATGTGATACCTGCAAAGGGGAAGGTGAGCAGGTGGTGGAAATGCAGTTCCTGGCGGATGTACACCTGGTCTGTGAATCCTGCGGGGGAAAAAGATTCAAGGAAGAAGTGCTCGAAGTAAAGTACAAGGATAAAAGTATTGCCGATGTACTGAACCTGAGTGTAGATGAGGCCATTGAATTTTTTTATGAAGAAAAGAACCTGTCCAGGGCCATTCAGCCATTAAGTGATGTAGGACTGGGATATGTTAAGCTGGGTCAATCATCCGATACGTTATCGGGCGGCGAAGCACAACGAGTAAAACTGGCCTCATTCCTCGGCAAAGGGAAAAACAGCAATAAGATCCTTTTCATTTTTGATGAGCCTACCACCGGTTTGCACTTTCATGATATAAAGAAATTGCTGGCTTCTTTCAATGCGCTGATAGAACAGGGACATTCCATACTCGTCATTGAGCACAATACTGATGTTATCCGGAGCGCCGACTGGCTGATCGATCTGGGCCCCGAAGCCGGGGACGGTGGCGGGAATGTAGTTTATGCAGGCAAACCGGAAGCCATCAAAAAGACAAAAGGAAGCCATACTGCGGAATTTATATGAATACTTTATTGAGTATGATCAATCTTTCGTAGATATACGTACCTGTCCTGAATTTTTTCTTCGTAAAGCTTGCATAATCAGCAAAGAGTTGATATGTTTGTTGTATCCGCTTCTTGTAAGCATCCAATCTCTCTGAAATCCGTGCCCGAAATCCTCTAAAATAATTGTGTAGGTCAACTCATTCCATTGGTGAATGACTGGTTACATTTTTTATCCCCGGAACACCGCCGCTGATACGGCATTTTATTCCAACTCCTTTTAAAAGCTGATTGATCCAACGCCTGGTTTAACCCCCGACGACGCTTCTCTTAATCTGTATTATAAAACTCAACAATCAGGCTTTATGAAAAAGTGTTTACTTCAATCTAAAATTCTATCTGCTATCTATGTTTTCATGTTTGTGCTTGCTGCAAATATGGCAACAGCGCAGATGCAACTCTCATCTATCAATAATGGAAACTGGGGTACTGCGACTATCTGGGAAACACCAACTCTTACAGGTTCTATTTCTACTAACACAGGTTCTACTGCTGTTACCGGAACTGGAACTTCTTTTTCAACACAGTTATCTGTAGGTGCTGTACTTTATCGGACAACCGGAACGGCGATCGGGACCATTTCATCCATTAACAGCAATACAAGCATCACGCTTACGGCAAATGCTTCAAATAATAATACTAACGCCGCTTTCAGGGCAAGGAAAGTACCTGCAGCAGGGGATGTTGTTACAATCACAAATAGTGATGATGTTAACGTGAATGTAGCAGCGGCTTGTGCCAGCTTAACGATAGCGGGCGGAGTAACAGATACCCAGCTTGATATTAATAATGGACAATCATTAACTGTTTCAGGTGCTGTGGCGATTGGCGCAGGAATTGATAATGGCGATGATATCCTGCTTAATGTTGCGGCGGGCACTTTTTCTTGTGCTTCATTAACAATAGACATGGCCGGGTCAGGTAATAATACAACCAATTCTGAGCTGACAATTTCTACCGGTACTGCCACTATTTCAGGCGATATCACGATGAATGGCTCTGCATTACGCAATGCTATTCGTTTCTCCGGCGCCGGCACACTTAATGTCGGTGGTAATGTAGCAGCCGGTGGCGATATTGTTCCTTCTGGTACGCTTAACGGACAGGTTAATTACAACGGCACCAGCGGAACACAAACAGTGAAAGCTGATACTTATGCCGATATTACTTTTTCAGGCGGCGCTGCCAAACAATTAGCAGGAGCGGTCACTGTTACTGATGTATGCACTTTTACCAGCGGTATTGTTACTTCTACAAGTGCCAATCTTTTGACCTTAAATGCTGCAGCAACTGTTGCAGGCGCATCGGACGCCTCTTTCGTCGATGGCCCGGTAAGAAAAGTAGGAGCAGTTGGGGCAACAGCTTTCAATTTCCCGGTTGGTAAAACAGGGACAGGCTATATGACGATCAGCATTGCCAATGTAACCGGAGCTACTACAGAATTCACGGCCGAGTACGTTCGTGCCAGCGCCGCCAATACTTTTGGACTTACAGGTCTTACGGCTTTGGGCATCCAGGCGGTAAGTAATTGTGAGTTCTGGACACTTGACAGGGCAGTTACCACTTCAACAGCTGATGTTACACTTTCATGGAACAGCCATAGCCCATGTGGTGGTGCTTACCTTGTAGATCCTTTATTCGGTGTACGTATCGTACATTATAATACTGGTACTTCAAGCTGGGATGCTCAGGGTGGCGGATCACCTTTAGGTGCTGCGGCATTAGGTTCAGTTACCTGGACAGGCGTTTCTGCATTTAGCCCATTTGCATTGGGTGTAACATTCGGCTCACAAAGCCCCCTGCCTGTTATGTTCAGTAATGTAAAAGCCTACCAGAAGAACAGCGGTGTACAGATAGATTGGAGCAACCTGACGGAGAGAGACCTCGTAAGTTATATTGTAGAACGTTCAGCTAACGGGCAAAACTTTACGACTATCAACCAGCAGGCTCCGAGAAGCAATAACAATGATAAAGAAAGCTACTTTGCTTTTGATGCATCTCCTTTACCGGGTATTAATTTCTACCGCATTAAAGTAATGGAGGTTTCCGGCAAGATCATTTACAGTAAAGTATTGAAAGTAGACCTGGGCGGAAAACAAAAAGGGTTCACTCTTTACCCGAACCCTGTATTTGGCGGCCAGGTTTCTGTTTCCATGAATGTAAAACAAGGCCAGTACACAGTAAAAGTATTGAACAGTGCCGGCCAGCAGGTGTATACACAAAGATTGAATCACCAGGGCGGATCGATGACACAGACCGTTGATCTTCCTTCCTCTGTTAAGCCCGGTGTGTATAATATGGTGATCAGCGGCGACGGCTACCGCGAAGCAAAAATGTTTATAGTACAATAGAGAGTTTTAATAGAGAACCCAGATCAAGGCCGTCCCTGCCCAGGGGCGGCCTATTTTTATTTAATGTATCAGCGCAAGTATTTGTTTGGACGAACCATTACAAAGGGAAGATCATGATTTTTGAAGAAAGAGTTACCTGAGTTTGTCCAGGCTCTTTACCAGCTTTTCATCTTTCCAGATGCCGCGGGCAGCCATGATATAACCGGCCAGGATAGCAACGGCAAAGAGGCAGGTAAACGATAAACTCCCCTGTGCGTAGTTGCTGATCCCCGAGATATAGATAATTACTATTATCAATGCAAGAACAGCCCCGCCAATAGCGAGCTTTAATTGTTTTTTGCGTTCCTTATATAAAAAGATAGTGACCACGGAAAGAAGGAGTGAAATACCGGTAAGGATCAGCAGGAAAAAATTACTGGCCCCATCCATTTCCTCATATTTGCCTTCTTTCAGTTGGCCCACATAGAATGGGAATTTATAACTGAAGAAAGCACAAACGGCAGATAATAATAACCAGAGGCTCTGCTGGCGTTGGATCATAATAATTCGTTTGAAGCAAATCTATCGAAATTATTTTTTCCATGAAAACGGCTGAGACCTGTTGTAATATAACCAGCCTGTAACGATCAGAGGTTTTATTGGTGTATAAAAGAACGGCTGTAAACATTTTCACCAGACAGGTAACGGATATGATAAACACCTGCTGCCAGTTTGGTAAGTGATAAGCGGACTGTTGTTGATTGCGGCGTTAATGTAGAAATGATCCTGCCATTATTATCAATAAGGCTTAATGAACTCCTGCTATCGCCTGCCACCGGCAACACTACATATATAAAGTCTGATGCCGGGTTAGGATAAAGAGTAAAGATATTTCCTGACCCGATAAATACTTTTCTGGTCGGGCTGTAACGAACTCCATTGTCTTCAAAAATTTTCAGCCGGTAATAATTCCAGCCGCGAAGCGGTTGTGCGTCGGTGAAGTGATACTGGCTGATGCCGGAAGACCGGCGGGCAGCCACATTGCCCAATGCGATGAAGCCGCTATTGTCTGCCGATCTTTCTACCTGGTAACGATCCACCCGGGTATCATTGGTCACTTTCCAGGTATTAAGCGCTGACTGATTATTGACCAATTCCACCTGGTAATCCAGCAAGGTGACGGGCAGGGCATTGTTGATGGTACGTGTACCAATGGTAAAATTCATGTGCGGCATACTATAATCGCCGATAAATTTTTCATTGGTGAAATAGCCAAAGTTCACCGTGCTGCCGGGTTGTATGACGGCAAGCGGGCTGACGTATTCCGGCTCCCAGATAAAAGGCTGCGCCCCGCCTGGATAGAGATAATGGGCGATCACCAGACTATCCCAGTCAACCGGGTTGGAACTGACATCGCTGTAAGTGCGCCAGGATAAACTGAGTTTTGCATAATTATCAGCAGGGACCGCATAGTTGTGGCTCGTGATCTCCCAATACTCCACGGAGCTGATATGATGAAAGAAAGGATTGATGCTGGTCCGGTTCACCGGCATATCGGGAAAATATTGTGCAGAATAAGTAGCGGGCCCAGAGTTTTGTTTCAGCATTTTGACCGGCGCATATAAACTGTCGCCATCAATTTTACCGACCGGAAATTCATAAGCGGTGCCTGTTACAGCAAGCCGGCGGCTGAGTTTGCCATGTACCCAGCTTGTCGTGGTAAAAGGATCGGTGGTGTAACCAACTGAAGTAAACGCAGGGTTG
>DATDIX010000080.1:0-9241 GCA_036520835.1 Chitinophagaceae bacterium
CAGCAGGTGCTTCGTCAGCAGCTTCTACTTCTCCTGTCGGAACAGGTGGTTCCATGGCCCGGTTTACGATCATGAACGACCGGCTCTATACCGTAAGCTATAGCGACCTGGATGTATATAATATTACCAATACGGCCAACCCTTCGCATGCCAACCGGATCAATGTCGGCTGGAATATAGAAACCATTTATCCTTTCAAGAGTAAACTTTTCATCGGCTCAATGACAGGAATGTATATCTATACTGTAAACAATCCTGATGCACCTACAGCAGCAGGCCAGTTCCAGCATGTACGTACCTGCGACCCTGTTATCGCCGATGACAACTATGCGTATGTAACATTAAGTTCCGGTACTCCCTGCCAGGGATTTACCAATGAACTGAATATTTTAAAGCTCAATAATTTCACCGACCCCCAATTGCTGAAAAAGTATACCATGACCCGCCCGAAAGGTTTATCCAAATCAGGGGATCATTTATTCATTTGCGATGGAGAGGCAGGGTTGAAAATTTATAATGCATCGGATGTAATGAACCTGCAATTGGTAAAAACGATCAGCGGCATTGAAACTTATGATGTGATTGCCTGGAATAATGTCGCATTGGTGGTTGCAAAAGACGGTTTGTATCAATATGATTTTTCTGATATCAGCAATGTCCGTTTGCTGAGTAAGATCCCGGTTAATTTATGACGGTTATGAAAAATAAATGGTTGATCATAGCAGTGCTTTTTCCTGTGCTGTCCTTTTCGCAGGGTAATGTTTCCAGGGGTGAGTTTACAGCCATTACATCTGTGGGGTTCGCCGGCGGGGAGAGCACTGCTAAACCATTATACCAGGTCTCGGCAGGTATCACATTTGACCAGTGGTTCACGGGTATAGGTTTTGGGTTTGACCAATACCGGTTTGGCAGCTTTCCTCTTTTTGCCGACCTGAGGCTGAATTTCGGAAAAGCAAAACTGGGATTCGTTTATGCCAATGGCGGGTATAACTTCCCGGGTAAGCATACGGGTGATGGCGATAATTTTTTCAAGACCACCGACCGCTTACTGGGTGGATTTTATATGGATGCCGGCATCGGTTACCGTATCCGTTTGAACCCACTGCATCGTATATTATTCAGTGCCGGGTACAGCCAGAAGAATGTGACTAATAAGATAGGGTATACCTATCCCTGCCTGGTGGCGCCCTGCCCAGAGGATATATATGATTACCGTTACCAGCTTGGCCGCATCGTGACTAAAATAAGCTGGGAGTTTGGCCGGTCAAAATAGCTTAGCTGTCTTTTTCATCTTTATCATACATTTTCAATCCTCTTATTAACCGTTCAATGGTCTTAACGATACGCCGGGTACGTGTTTCTTCTTTTTTGGCGCCGTATATCCATTCGATATAGTATTTCTTTTCGCTGTCGGAAAGGAGTTGAAAGAACCGGTTGGCCTTTGGTTCGTCCTGCAGGCATTCCTGTAATTCTGCGGGAACAGTGATCGGGTTGTTGTCAGGAAAGAGAACGACCTTTATCCAATCTCCTTCCTTTTTATTGATCTTTTTGCGGATAGCAGCTTTTACCGGCAGGAAAAGTTTACCATTACCCATCGGCATCAGGTGATAATTCCTGATTTCCACTTCATCAATAAAACCTTTTACTTTCACCCATCCAAAAGGTGAATGTTTGTCCTTTGCAATTTCAGGTATGCGGGCAAATGTCCATCCGCCTTTGCCATGAAATTTTTCCAGCTTATATTTTTTATTGACCAGTGGTTTATTCATCCTTATTGTCCGGGGCAATGAATTTCAGGTTACGCTGCATCCCTTTCCATTTGGTGCGGCTGATCGGCGAATCCCTGAAAAGTTTTTTGAATGTTTCTTCTGACATCGCTTCCCATTCCCTTGTACTAAGATCCAAAACTTCCGGGATGGGGGTGAACCCAATTTCATGATGTGGTTTGCTAAAACGGTTCCAGGGACAAACATCCTGGCAGGTATCGCAGCCGAATGCCCAGTTGTCAAAGCGTCCTTTCATCTCACCGGGTATCAGCATATCTTTTAATTCGATCGTAAAATAAGAAATGCACTTACTGCCGTTTACTATTTTGCCCGGAAGTATAGCCTCCGTGGGACAGGCATCAATGCATTTTGTACAAGTCCCGCAAAAATCTTTGGCAAAGGGGTCGTCATATTCAAGATCAAGATCGGTAATGAGTGTGGCAATGAAAAAAAAAGAACCGCTTTGTTTTGTCAGGAGGTTGCCGTTCTTGCCGATCCATCCCAACCCGCTGCGTTGTGCCCAGCTTCTTTCCAGCACCGGCGCCGAATCAACAAATCCCCTTCCATGCACTTCCCCGATCTCATCATGAATGGTTTGCAAAAACAGTTTCATCTTTTCCCGTATTACTTCATGGTAATCTTTACCATAGGCGTATTTGGATATCTTCGGCGTATTCTCTGGTTGTTGCCCGGCAGGATAATAGTTCTTTAATAAAGTGATCACCGACCTGGCACCGGGCACCAGTTTGGTGGGGTCCACTCGCAGCTCAAAATGATTTTCCATATACTTCATCGCTCCGTGCATACCCTTATCCAGCCATTGCTGCAACCTTTCCCCATCCTCATCCAGTCTTTGGGCTTTGGCAATACCGCAGTAGTCGAATCCAAGCCTTGACGCTGCCTGTTTGATCTGTCCTGTATGTTGGGAAATAGGGCTCAGTATATTATTGATTTTGGCAATGTTATTCTTTTCCGGGGGTAAAGATACAGCAGGTCGGTTTCTGGATTTTTTTATGTAAAATTGCCTTGTTTAACCAGCCACACCTTTACTATGAAAAGAAAACTAGTCATCCTCTTCGCCTTCTTATTACCGGTAAGCTTCCAGGTTAGCGCACAGGATAAGGCTCCTGTCAAATTTGGAAAAGTTTCCCCGGAAGATTTTGCAAACAAAGTATATGCTATCGACAGTAATGCGAATGCAATCATCATTGCAGACATAGGCTCTACAGAAATGCAGGGGAACAGCAAAGGCGGGTTCTCACTGGAGTTCAAAAATTACAGGAGGGCACATATCCTCAGCAAGAACGGTTACGATATAGGTGATGTAGTCATACCTATTTATACGGATGGCCAGGCCGAAGAAGAACTTGTCAACCTGAAAGCAGTTACTTATAACATGGAGAACGGTAAAGTGGTGGAAACAAAACTGGAAACCAAATCAGCTGTCTTTAAGGATAAGATCAATAAGCGCCTTGTCCTGAAGAAATTTACTTTCCCCAATATAAAAGAAGGCTCGATCATCGAATACCAGTACACGCTGAGATCTGACTTTACTTTTAATCTTCAGCCATGGGAGTTCCAGGGGCAATACCCGCGGTTATGGAGTGAATATTCAGTTTCTATACCGGAGTTCTATTATTATGTAACATTGGCCCAGGGGTACAACCCTTACCATATCAAAGATCAAAAAAACCGGACCACCAGTTTTTCTGTTTCAGATAATACAGGTACCGGCGCTTCGGAACGATCCAATTTCACGGCCGGGGTAACGGATTACCGCTGGGCAATGAAGGATGTGCCGGCGTTGAAAGAAGAGGGTTTTACTTCTACCATTGATAATCATATATCCAAAATAGAATTCCAACTGGCAGAGCTTCGCTATCCTTTTACACCCAGGAACATCATGGGAAGCTGGACTGATGCTACTGCATCGCTGCTGAAGGATGAGGATTTCGGGTACTCATTGAACAGGGACAATCCCTGGCTGAATGATGTAATGGATGCTGCTGTTAGGGGCGCCGGTGATAAATTGCAGAAGGCAAAAAATATCTATGCATATGTGCGGGATAATATGACCTGCACTAACCATAACCGTAAATACCTGGAGCAGCCATTGAGAAATGTGTTGAAGAACCGGAACGGCAATGAAGCGGAGATCAACCTTTTGCTGGTAACTATGTTGCGCAAAGCCGGTATCGAAGCAAACCCGGTTATGCTTAGTACCCGTTCACACGGGTATGCCTATGCATTGTATCCGCTGATGGACCGGTTCAATTATGTGATTGCCCTGGCCGTAGTAGACAACCGTGTTTATTACCTGGATGCCAGCGAGCCCCGCATGGGTTTTGGAAGACTGAGTTATGAATGTTATAATGGGCATGCCCGGATCATTAATAGCCAGGCCACCCCCCTGGAGTTTACCACCGATTCATTGCTGGAAAGAAGTGTGACCTCTGTATTTATCATAAATGATGAGAAAGGAAATCTTTCCGGCAGTATACAGCAAACACCCGGGTATTATGAATCTTCCTACATGCGGAGTAAGATAAAAGAAAAAGGAAAGGAACAGTTGTTCAGTGATTTTAAGAAGTCGTTTAGTGGAGAAACAGAGATCAGCGGTACACAGGTTGATTCATTGGATAAATATGATGATCCCATTTTTATCAAATATAATTTTGAGCTTAAACAGGAGAAAGAAGATATTATATACCTGAACCCGATGTTCGGGGAAGGATACAAGGAAAATCCTTTTAAATCAGCCGAACGATTTTACCCGGTGGAAATGCCTTATACCGTTGACGAGACCTACCTGCTTCAATTATCGGTACCGGAAGGGTATATAACAGATGAGCTGCCCAAACAACTGGTGGTTAAACTGAATGAATATGATGACGGAATGTTTGAATACCGGATATCCGAATCAAATGGGACCATCTCACTTCGTTCCCGTCTTCGCCTCAGGCGTTCAAATTTTCAACCGGAGGAATATGAAATGCTCCGTGAATTTTTTAACCTGGTGGTGAAAAAACATAATGAACAGATCGTTTTTAAAAAGAAAAAGGGAGCATGAAAAGATCAGTGATCATTCTTTGGTGTTTCATTAACGTATTATCAGCAAATGCGGGTGACGGTGAATACTCCGTAATGAAGATAGCGCCTGCTTTGCTCAAAAATGCGAATGCAGTATTGCGCCTGGAAGAAATGCGTTTTGAAATCGTAAGCCCCAGGCAGACCATACTGAAAAATCATTATGTCATTACTATCTTAAATGAGAACGGGGATGACTGGGCCGAATTTTACGAGTATTATGATAAGTTCCACGAAATAGAATCGGTAGAAGGTGTTTTATACGATGCAAACGGGAAGCAGTTAAAAAGAATAAAGAAAAAAGACCTGGAAGACCGGAGCGGCTCATCGGGCAGTAACCTGGCCGATGACAACAGGATAAAGCGCCATAATTTTTATTATAAAGTTTATCCGTATACTGTTGAATATATAGTGGAGATCACTAACAAGGGCACCTTATTTTTCCCGCAATGGTCGCCGCAGGGTGACGAAAGAATTTCTGTCGAAAGCAGTACCATGACTGTTGTTTGCCCATCAGATTACCAATTCCGGTATAAAGCATTTAAGTATAACAACGAGCCGGTTACTACACAGGAAAAAAGCACAAAGACAGTGACATGGTCTGCGAAGGATATGCCCGCCATCGTGAGGGAACCTTATTCACCTCTCTGGCATGAACTGACAACCGTAGTGATATTCGGGCCTACTGATTTCCAGATGGAAGATTATAAAGGGAATATGATGAGCTGGCAGGACTTTGGAAAATTTGTTTATACATTAAAACAGGGCAGGGAGCAGTTGCCGGATAATATAAAGAAAACTGTACACCAGGTAGCCGATGGGGTCAGCGACCCTGCAGAAAAAGTGGCCCGCCTCTATCAATACATGCAAAGCAATACACGGTACGTCAGTATTCAATTGGGGATCGGGGGATGGCAGCCTTTTGACGCATCGTATGTAGCGAGTAAAAGTTATGGTGATTGCAAGGCATTGACCAATTACATGTACAGCATCTTAAAAGAGGTCGGTATCAATTCTTATTATTCCCTTATACGGGCGGGCAAGTATGCCAATTATATAACTGATGATTTTCCTTCGCAGCAGTTCAACCATGTTATTCTTTGTGTGCCGCTGCCAAAAGATACGATGTGGCTGGAATGTACCAGCCAGACAATGCCTGCAGGTTATCTCGGTGATTTTACTTCGGATCGTTATGCATTGCTGGTTGATGAGAATGGAGGTAAACTGATCCGTACTCCCCGGTATAATATTGATGACAACCTGCAGTCAAGAAACGTCAAAGCCATATTGGAAGGTAATGGTACTTTAGCGATAAAAGCAGTTACCCGTTACAGCGGGTTACAGCAGGATGATATCCACGGGCTGATCAACCAGCTTTCAAAGGATAAAGTCAAGGAATACCTTCATGAACAGTTTGACTTTGCTACCTATGATATCAACCAGTTTGAGTATAAAGAAGAAAAGAAGTCGCTGCCTGTTGTCAATGAATCACTGGATATAACCGTCAGCAATTATGCCACCATTACCGGCAAAAGATTATTTATCGTTCCTAACGTGATGACAAGGTCGTACCGGAAACCTAGCCAGGATACAGCCCGGAAATATGATATTCAACTGGGGATCGAATACAGGGATGTGGATACCGTTGAAATAGAATTGCCCAAAGGGTACGAAGCAGAAGCCATGCCCCAGGATGTTTCCGTCAACAGTAAGTTTGGAAAATACAATTGCTCCATAAAACTTAAGGATAATAAACTCTGTTATTACCGGAGTATTGAATCTTACAGCGGCAGGTTCCCGGCTAAAGAGTATAATGACCTGGTCAAATTTTATGAAGCTGTTTATAAAGCCGATCGCAATAAAGTAGTGCTGGTCAAAAACGAAACGCAGGAGAAAAAAGCATTCTGATCATTGCTTCCTGTCTTCCAAATGCAGTTTATGGAAAAAACGGTGTAATGCCGGCGCCAGTATCAACCCGATATTCGTAATGAACATGATGCCGCTGAATAAGGCATAGAAGGAGGAGAACCATTTACCGCTGTCTGTATTGATGGGCATAACGGGCCCCATACCACTTAATATCATAGAGGCATTGTGAAAAGCATCCAGCCATGTTATTGGTGGCGTAATGCTTTTATCCCGGGTAACATAATAACCAATAGTGCCAATGGCCAGGCAAACAGCAATAACAATAAGTGCAATAAGAACATTTACGCCCAGTCTTTTATAATATACTTTGCGGGGGGCTAATGGTTGTCGTTTGTGTTCATACATATACCTGGAGAGATTACTGGCTGACAGGAGTTATTTGTTTATCTATTATCTTCTTCAACGCCATATGTGCATCCGCTTTTTCTTCTCCCAATAGATTTTTTACAAAAACAATATACGCATAACCACGGTTAAAGTCTATCATCGGCCATGTACCGAATAAACCCGGGCTGGCAAGTGCAGAGGCTGTTCCTCCCCCACCTGGGGCAATTGAGCCTTGCGAAGATTGGGAACGTAGTTCGGGGAGGGGGTGTTCTTCTGCTACCCAGCTGCCAAGCGCATAGTTAAAACCCAGCGCTGCTTTAGGCGCATATCTTATTTGGCCCGCTGTTGTTTGTACCTGCATCAGTTCATTTACTGATTCTTCACTCAGTATTTGTTTGCCCCCGTATTTGCCTTTGTTCATCAGCATCACCAGGAATTTCATATAATCGTCTGCAGTGGAGGAGGCGCCGCCTGAAGGATTGACAGCGCTATTGTCAAGGGTAGTAAATGTTGTCTTGCGCATACCCATTACATTGAACAGTTTCTGTTTGATCAGTACATCAAACTTTTTCTTGCTGATCACTTCCAGCACACGACCGGCAATATTCAAACCGATATTGCCATACCAGAAATCAGTGCCGGGATTGGTGCGTATCTCTCTTGCAGCAAAGCTGTTCACTTCTTCTTCCAGCGAAGAAAATTTTGAACGCTGGAACATTCTTTTCAGAAAACCTGCATCATCTTTTATTCCCGTCATATGGCTTAGACAAAGACGGAGGGTGATATAATTCTTTCCGTATTTTTCAAACTCGGGCAGCCAGCGGGTGATCTTGTCATCAAGTGATAATTTGCCTTCATCCACAAACTGCATAACAAGGGCCGCGGTCAGCCATTTGCTGCAACTGGCGATCGGCGCCACGGTTTTAGAGTTAAAGTCGCCGACTTCTTTTTTATAGATAAGGGTATCATCTTTTTTCCAGATCATAAATACCATATCCTTACCCAGCAATGGCTGTTTGTTTTGAAACTCCTGGTCCAGTTCTTTAAAATCATATTGGGCAAATACGGGCTGTAAGAATAGCAGGAAAGCGGCCAAGAGACTGCATTTGAGACAGGTTGCACTAACTTTATATGACATAGTTACACCCGCTAACCCCCTAAAGGAGGAATGAATGATTTTTGCTATTTGATGTGACAATGTATTAATCATGATACAAGAATAAGTGAATAATTTTATTAACCATAAAATAAGACCCCTTTAGGGGCACGGGGTATGAACTTAGGAAATTTTACCATAAAAGCCGCTGAAGCCTTTCAGCAGGCGCAGCAACTTGCCTTTAATGCGCAAAACCCGAATATTGAGACGGAGCATATCCTGAAGGCGTTGCTTGAGCAGCAGGATTCACCGGTGGATTATTTATTAAAAAAGAATAATGTTACCATTAATCTTGTTGATACCAAATTAGATGAACTCATCAGTAAGCTCCCGAAAGCATCTGGTGAACCTGCACAACAGATCAGCCGCGAAGCCAATAGTGTGGTGTTGCGGGCAGGCGCTGCATTAAAACAATTCAATGATGAGTTTATTACACCAGAGCATTTACTCCTGGCGATCGTGCAGGGTAATGATGCTGCCGCAAAGCTTTTGAAAAATGCAGGGCTGACCGAAAAAGGATTATTGGCTGCGATCAAAGAATTGCGAAAAGGGGAGACCGTTACTTCACAGACACAGTCGCAGGAATTCAATGCCCTGAACAAATATGCCAAGAACCTTAATGAACTGGCAAGACAGGGCAAGCTTGATCCTGTTATCGGCCGTGATGAGGAGATACGGCGCACACTGCATATACTTTCAAGAAGAACAAAGAACAACCCGATACTGGTAGGTGAACCCGGTGTAGGTAAAACCGCCATCGCCGAAGGCATTGCCCATCGTATTGTAAATGGTGATGTACCGGAGAACCTGAAATCGAAGATCATCTATGCGCTGGATATGGGACTGCTCATCGCCGGCGCCAAATATAAAGGGGAGTTTGAAGAAAGATTGAAAGGCGTAGTGAAAGAAGTGAGCAGCAGCGATGGCGAGATCATTTTATTCATTGATGAGATACATACTCTCGTGGGTGCTGGTG
>DATDIX010000081.1:0-74699 GCA_036520835.1 Chitinophagaceae bacterium
AGCAAGGGCGGTAGTGAACAAACCAAAACTGATCCTTGCCGATGAGCCGACTGGTAATCTGGACTCCAGTAATGGCAACGAGGTAATGCAATTGCTTACTGATCTGAATGAACAGGGCACAACCATTGTAATGGTGACACACAGTGAGCATGATGCCCGCTATAGCCACCGCATCATCCGTATGCTGGATGGACAAACTGTCCTCGAGAATATTATGGTGTAACCCCTGTCCCCGCCGCAGCGGAGAACTTAGATCAGGGTGTACCTTATGATTCAAAAGTTCTTCATTAAATAATAATATAAATCTCTTCATTATCCGGAGAGGTTTTAAACTCCCCTTTAGGGGTTGGGGGTATAGCCATGATTCGTAATTACCTGAAGATCGCAATAAGGAACCTGCTTAAATACAGGTTCATATCCTTTATCAATCTGTTTGGATTGACAGTAGGTTTAACATGTTGCCTGCTTATCACCATTTACATAGTGAATGAACTGAGTTATGATAAGTATAATAAGAATGCAGACAACATTTATCGTGTAACAAGAACCTTTAACAACAGTGAAGGCGTTGTTTCATTAAAGTTAAGTACCATTTCCCCTCCTTTTGGATATTATTTTCCCACCGATTTTCCGGAAATAAAGAAAATGACAAGATTGTTGGATATTGGTACTAATCCCACAAAATATAATGACAAGATATTTAATGAAAAAAATATCTTTTTCGCAGATGAAAACCTTTTCGATGTCTTTACTGTAAAAGTTTTGAAAGGAAATCCAAAAACTGCGTTACATGATCCTTACTCAGTAATGCTGACAGAAGAGGTAGCTAAGAAATATTTTGGTGATGAGGACCCGATGAATAAAACGATCCGGTTCAACAGCCAGTATGATGTGAAAGTAACCGGTATTTACAAGGCATTTCCTGCCAATGCGCACATGCACCCGGGGATGTTGCTTTCGTTTAATACGTTAAAAGACAGTGTTGTTTATGGTGAAAGGAATTTACAAACAAACTGGGGCAACAATTCTTTCTTCACTTACTTATTAATGCCTGATAATTTTTCTCCCCAAAGAATGATCGCACAATTCCCGGATTTTATTGACAGAAGAATGGCTGGCCAGGAATACGTTGGGCAGAAAGCTTCGAAGTTCACCACACTTGGACTTCAGAAATTAACGGATATACATCTTTACTCTCACACTGACTATGAGGCAGAACCCAATGGTGATATAAGCCGGGTTTATATTTTTTCAGCTATTGCTTTATTTATTTTATTGATCGCCTGTATCAATTACATGAATCTTTCTACAGCCCGTTCTGCTTTGCGTGCAAGGGAAATAGGGATACGAAAGGTGATCGGTGCCAGAAGAAAAGAGCTGATCGGGCAATTTCTTGGTGAATCTGTTTTGATTTGCTGGGCTGCCATCCTGCTGGCAGGCTTTCTTACTTACTTGGCTATTCCATGGCTGAACAGGATTTCAGGCCAGGAACTTTCAATTAACCTGTTATTGCAAGGGAAGATCATCATCCCGCTTTTGCTTACTCCATTTATTGTAGGAATTCTATCGGGATTGTATCCTGCCTTATTTATGTCTTCTTTTCAACCTATAAAAACACTAAAAGGATTGTTTAAAGTTGGCGGCAGTAATATTTCCTTCAGAAAAGTATTAGTGATCACTCAATTTGCGATCAGTATCATTCTTATCATTACAACAGCCATCGTTTTCCAGCAGTTGAGTTATATGCAAAAAAAATCACTCGGTTTTGACAGGGATAAAGTATTGACAATGGCTAATACAACCGAAGTGAACAGGCAATATGATGCATTCAGAACAGAGCTGTTGCAAAATTCAGCTTTTAAAAATGTAAGCCGCTCATCCCGCATACCTACAGGAAGATTACTGGATAATATGGGAGCTTCTACTTATACCGGCGATTCGGCGAAACCTGTTGTGACCGATATCAAGTATGTTTCAGTTGATCATGATTTCATTTCAACATTCGGCATAGCTATGAAATCAGGACGATTCTTTGGCCGTGAATATGGAATGGATACGGCCAGTTTTGTGATCAATGAATCATCAGCAAAGGCGATCGGCTGGACAAATGAAGAAGCGGTAGGTAAAGATTTCAGGTATGGTGGCCAGAAAGGCCATATCATTGGTGTGATCAATGATTTTCATTTTGAGTCCATGCACCAGGCCATTGTTCCGATGATCCTGTGTTTGTTCCCGGCTTCCCAAAACTCGTTCAATAATGTATCCATAAAGATCGCCGGCAGCAATATCTCATCCGCATTGACCTATTTTGAAAATACGTGGAAAAAGTATTTTCCTGAAACACCGGTTGATTATACATTCCTCGATCAGAATTTTGACAGGTTATATGACGCAGAACAAAAGCAGGCAAAGCTTTTCACTGTATTTGCTTTTGTTGCCATTTTTATTGCTTGCCTTGGTTTATTTGGCTTATCCGCATTTGCCATTTCACAGCGCATCAAGGAAATAGGTGTCCGCAAAGTGCTTGGGGCAGATGTAAGCGGTATTGTCGGTTTATTATCCAGGGACTTTTTAAAACTGGTTGCAATAGCAGCAGTACCTGCATTTTTTATTGCATGGTATTTTATGGAGAAATGGCTCAGGGATTTTGCTTATCGTATTGACATGCCATGGTGGGTGTTTATACTGGCCGGCATTTTGGCTGCTATAATTGCATTTATAACTGTAAGCTTCCAGGCTATTAAAGCGGCTATGGCCAATCCCGTAAAATCATTGCGGACAGAATAATAAAACCTATGAATGTAAGCTAACAATTATTTTATGTTCAAAAATTATCTTACAACTGCTCTTCGTAACATCTTTAAGAAAAAAGGGTATAGTCTTTTGAACATTTTTGGTCTCACCATTGGGATGAGCTGTTGCCTCCTTATTTTTCACTATGTCTCTTTTGAAAGAAGTTATGATGATTTTGTTCCGGGCGCAAAGCAGGTTGTTCGTCTCAGGCTGGATAACTATCAAAAAGGAAAACTTGCCTGGCAATCAGCAACCGTATACCCGGCTATAGCCCCTACTTTAAAAAAGGATTATCCTGAAGTCGAAGACTTTTGCCGGATCATCGATGCGAGCCTGTTGTTATCAACAGAAGATAATACGGTTAAATTCAATGAGAACAAAGGGTACTATGCCGACCCTTCTTTTTTAAAAATGTTTGATTTTCGAGTGAGCATGGGAAGTATTGACGAGTCACTGGATGGACCTGATAAAATGATTATTTCTGAAACAATGGCTAAAAAATATTTCGGAAGTAAAGACCCTGTTGGAAAAAAACTTATACAGAGAGATCAAAGCCAGGTACAGGCGTACGAGATCACAGGAATATTTAAAGATTACCCGGTTAATTCACATCTTGATGTGAATTATCTTGTTTCCTATTCCACTTTCAAAAAATACTTAAGATCACTTGGTGATACAACTGATGCTGCTGAGACAAGTTTTGGCTGGTATGATTTTTATACGTACTTAAAGCTAAAGCCCGGCACCGACTGGAAAAAATTTGAGAAAAAACTCCCCGCTTTTTGTAATCGCTACATCAACAGCCAGGATTGGTATAAGAATAATAATAATAAAGCCGGGTTGTATTTAATGCCAGTAACCGATTTGCATTTGTATTCTAATTATAACCAGGAAGCTGAAGTGAATGGCAATGGACAGGCCGTAAATTTTTTATTCCTCATCGCGATTTTTATTATAGGCATTGCATGGATTAATTACATTAATCTTGCTACGGCCCGGTCGGCAGAAAGGGCAAGAGAGGTTGGTATGAGAAAAGTATTGGGGGCTGCAAGATCAAATCTTGTAAGGCAGTTCATGATGGAAAGTTTTTTACTTAACCTTACTGCGCTGCTCCTGGCTATAGGAATTTTCAAATTATTGCTTCCTGGTTTTGATAAATTTGTTGGACGGGATAATTATACGCATTTCACATTAACTTCTTTTTACTGGCTGCTATTTTTAGCAATATTTATTATCGGAACATTCCTGTCAGGTATCTATCCTTCATTTGTATTGGCAAACTTTAAGCCGATCACCGTGCTCAAAGGAATATTCAAGAATTCTTCTGGCGGGATCAATCTTCGGAAAGGTTTGATCATATCTCAGTTTGTGATTTCCATGGTATTGATCGCGGGAACTATTATTGTTTATCAGCAGGTGAAATACATGCGCAACCAGGAATTAGGTGTTAATATTGAGCAGACACTTGTACTTAAAGGGGCAAATACTATAACTGATTCACTTTACCAGGGTTCATTTCAGCCGTTTAAAACTGCGCTGGTGCAACAGCCAGGAATAAAAACTGTCACTGCTTCTTCTAATGTGATGGGTAAAGAGATCTACTGGACCAGCGGAACAAAAAGATTGGGGGATCAAAATGAAACATCCGTTACTCTTTACTATATGGGAGTAGATTATGATTTTGTTCCTGCATATGAAATGAAATTGCTTGCGGGAAGAAATTTCTCCCCGGATTTTAAAACAGACGAACGGGCAGTACTTCTCAATCAAAAGGCGGTGGAGTTGATGGGATACAAAAACGTGAACGAAGCTATAAACAGTAAAATTGGAAGAGGGAGAAATGATACTTTGACAGTAGTAGGGGTGCTGTCAGATTATCATCACCAGGGTTTGCAAAAGGTAATTGACCCAATGATATTTCTTCTTTTCCCCAATATCCGCGGATTTTATTCAGTAAAGATACAATCGGCAGATATGCCCGGAACGATTGCTAACATAAGCAAAATTTGGGATAAATATTTCCCTGCCGATCCTGTTGAGTATTTTTTTCTTGATGAAACTTTTAACCAGCAGTATAAATCAGATCAATTGTTCGGGAAAGTATTTGGTCTGTTTGCATTTCTTGCCATATTGATCGCTTGCTTCGGATTGCTGGGCCTGTCTGCCTATAACGTTTTACAGCGGACAAAAGAGATCGGTATTCGTAAAGTATTAGGCGCATCTGTTCAAAATATTTTGTTCCTTTTATCCGGTGGTTTTCTAAAGCTGATCATTATTGCGTTATTTATTGCTATCCCCGTTGGATGGTACATCATGAATCGCTGGTTGCAGGATTTTGCATACCGTATTCATATACAATGGTGGGTATTCATGCTTGCTGCGGTCATTGCAATACTTATTGCCTTAATTACAATAGGAACACAGTCTATTAAAGCGGCTGTTACCAACCCGGTAAAAAGTTTGAGAACCGAATAAATATTTTATGATAAAAAATTATTTCAAAATAGCGTGGCGTAACTTAATTAAGAGCAAAGGGTACAGCGCTATTAACATCGGGGGTCTTGCAGTAGGCATGGCCGTGGCCATGCTTATTGGTTTGTGGGTGTATGATGAATTGTCGTATGACAAGTATCATAAAAACTACGACCATATTGCACAGGTCATGCAGCACGCAAATTTTAATGGCAAAGTGGAAACACAGGTCGCTAATCCTGCATTGATGGGACCAGAGATACGGGCAAAGTATGGAAGCGACTTTAAATATGTTGTTCAATCTTCATGGACGGGAGGGCATTTACTTACTGTTGGAGATAAAAATTTTTCCAAAACGGGGATATTTTTTGAGCCTGATGCTCCCGAAATGCTTACGCTTAAAATGTTAAAAGGAACAAGGACAGGATTGAAGGATCCTTATTCGATCATGCTTTCTGCATCTGCTGCTGAATCGGTCTTTGGTAAGGAAGACCCAATGAATAAAACAATAAAATTGGACAGGCAGTTCGATGTGAAGGTTACAGGTGTTTATGAGGACTTGCCGGATAATACATCATTCAGGGAAATAAAAATTATGATGCCATGGGAATTGTGGCTGATTCAAAATCCGTGGACCAAACAAATGACGGAACCCTGGGGCAGTAATTTCTCACAAACATTTGCCCAGGTTGGTGACAATGCAGATATGGGAAAAGTTTCTGCAAAGATCAGAAACGTAAAACTGAATAATGTTGGTAAAGACGAAGCTAAATATGAGTGGGCTGTTTTTCTGCAACCCATGAGTAAATGGAATTTATATAATGAATTTAAAAATGGAATGAACACAGGCGGAAATATTCAATATGTATGGTTGTTTGGCATCATTGGCATTTTTGTTTTATTGCTTGCCTGTATCAACTTTATGAATCTTACCACGGCAAGAAGTGAAAAGCGGGCCAAAGAAGTAGGCATCCGTAAAACGGTGGGTTCAATGCGTTGGCAATTGATAAGACAATTTTTTGCCGAATCTTATTTAATAGTGTTGCTGGCGTTTTTTTTGTCTTTGATCCTGGTGATATTGTTGTTGCCTTTATTTAACGAAGTAGCAGGCAAGAAGCTGGAAGTTCCCTGGCACAATCCGTTATTCTGGATTTTCAGTCTGGTATTTATTTTTATAACGGGATTACTGTCCGGTAGCTACCCTGCTTTTTATCTTTCTTCTTTTCAACCATTGAAAGTATTGAAAGGAACTTTCCGGGTTGGAAAGTTTGCTTCGGTGCCACGCAAGGTTTTAGTAGTCACACAATTTACTGTTTCAGTGATGCTGATAATCGGAACAATCATTGTTTACCAGCAAATACAACATGCTAAAAACAGGCCCATTGGTTATACACGGCATGGCTTGATCAATATGGGGATGGAGAAGGAAATAAGAGAACATTATGAAACGATAAGAGCGGAATTAAAAAAAGCAGGTGCTATAGAGGAGATGGCTGCTTCTAACAGTCCTTTGACACAAGTATGGAATACAAATGGCGGTTTTGACTGGGAAGGCAAAGATCCAAACCTGGCGGTTGACTTTCCCAACAACAGGGTGTCATATGAATTTGGTAAAACAGTGAATTGGAAAATTAAAACGGGCCGTGACTTTTCAAGAGATTTTGCTACAGACTCTGCAGCATTTATTATTAATGAATCTGCGGCTAAGTTTTTAGGGTTTGACAACCCGGTTGGTAAAGTATTAAAGTGGAATAATGAGCCTTTTACCATCATAGGTATCGTTAACGATATAATGCAGGAATCTCCTTTTTACCCGGTGCGTCCCACTTTATATCATATAGGCAGGTATGAGAACATGTATAACCTGATATTCAGGTTGAACCCGGCACAAAATGTAAAACAGTCACTAAGCAGTATTGAGCAGGCCTGGAAAAAATTTACACCCGGTGTTCCGTTTGATTACAAATTCATTGATGAAGAATTCGGGAACAAGTTCAGGGCAGAAGAACGAATAGGAAAACTCGCCTCTTATTTTGCTGTACTCGCCATCTTTATTTCCTGCCTGGGTTTGTTTGGTATGGCAAGTTTTGTTGCCGAACAGCGGACCAAAGAAATTGGTATCCGTAAAGTACTTGGCGCCAGTATTGTTAACCTGTGGCGGTTACTTTCAACTGAGTTTTTTGTGCTGGTTCTTTTTTCCTGCATTATAGCGGCACCAATCGCCTGGTATTACCTGCATAACTGGCTTATTAATTACGATTACAGGATTGAGATAAAATGGCAGGTTTTTGTACTGGCTGCACTGGCTGCGCTTATTATTACAATATTGACGGTCAGCTTCCAGGCGATCAAAGCGGCGATCGCAAATCCTGTGAAGTCACTGCGAACAGAGTGAGCAGTGACGGAATCCCGATTATTTCGGGATAAAATCTTTAAGAGCTGAATAAAAGTTTCACTATGATAAGAAATTATATCAAGATCGCCATTCGCAATATATGGGCGAATAAAACATTCTCCTTTATAAACATTGTTGGCCTTTCTGTTAGTATGTCATTAGGCCTGTTGATAATTTTAATTGTAAAGGAACAATACTCGTTTGATAATTTTCATAAAGATGCAGACCGTATCTACCGTGTTGATACAAGAGCTTTACGTGTTGGCGGTGGAAGTGAGGATTATGCTACGGTACCAACACCATTAGCTACAGTGTTAAAAGAAAATTATTCTTTTACTGAAGACATTGTTCGTTTGAATCGCCGGTTAAACCAGGATATTGTATTTGGCAATGTAAGAGTTCCTGTAAGAGGTCTTTTTGCTGACCCTTCCTTTCTGAAAGTTTTCAATTTTAAATTAGAGAAAGGCGATCCCGCTACTGCCTTATCATCACCCTCCAGTCTCGTTCTAACACAAGAAACAGCAAAAAAGGTTTTTGGACCCCAAGATCCATTGGGTAAAACAATTGAAATAAGAGGATATGGAAATTTTACTGTAAGTGGCGTGTTGGATAAGTTTTCCGGCAAAACACATTTTGATTTTGAAGTGCTGGGATCAATGAATGCATTGCCTGTACTGGAAAAGAAAAACATTATGTCACCTTCACTGGAAAGCTGGACAAATTATTATTCCGGTCTTACTTACATAAAATTGCAGAAAGGAAAAAAAGAATCAGATGTGGATGCAGCGCTTGCTGAGATCAGTAAAAAATATTATGCTGGAGTTAAGTTAGAGACAAGAGACAGGGGCTATGAATTTTTTCTCCAACCATTAACCAAAATAAGTCCAGGCCCGATACTTTCAAATAACATGGGCAGGGCGATGCCGAAGATCATTTTAACCTTTCTTACTGTGCTGGCCCTGGTGATCATGATCATGGCAGGATTAAACTATACTAATTTAATGATCGCAAAATCATTGAAACGTGCAAGAGAGATCGGTGTTCGGAAAGTAATGGGTGCAAATCGCTGGCAGGTGTTTATACAGTTTGTTGGCGAGTCCGTAGTCTTTTCAATTCTTGCATTGATCGTTTCCTATCTTATTCTCCAGTTTCTTAAATTCTCTTTTCTTCAGTTCAGGCTTACACAATCATTTTCTGTTGATCTTAAAGAATCGGGTATTATATACGTTTTGTTCTTTTTATTCGCCACTGCGGTTGGAATTATTGCAGGCCTATTACCTGCTACCTATCTCTCCGGGTTCAAGCCAGTACATGTTTTAAAAAATAAAATTGGTTCAAAACTCGGAACCAGGATCACATTCAGAAAGGTGCTGATGGTGGTGCAGTTTACTTTATCAATGGTATTTATCATCTGCGTATTATTTATTTACCAGCAGGTAAATTTTATGCTTTCAAAAAATTATGGCATCAACGAAAAGAATATTGTCAATCTTCAGTTACAAGGAAATGATCATGAAAAATTGGCGAATGATATAGTGAAAATTAGCGGGGTAAAAAGGGTGGGAGCCGTATCGCATAGTCTTGGAACTTCTGCTGACAGGGCAAGTGACTATAGACGCAACATTTCTGACGAGCCATTTGTAATGAGAGATTTTTGTGTTGATGAAAATTACTTGCAGAATCTTAAGGTGAAATTTGTTGCCGGAAGAAATTTTAGAGCTGGCTTATCGAAAGAAGGAGAATCAGAAGTGATATTGAATGAAACGGCTTTAAAGAGTTTTGGTTTTAAAGATCCAGGCTCTGCTCTTAACCAGGTTATTTATAATGAAGATTCAGCTCAACTGCAAATAATAGGTGTAGTGAAAGATTTTAATTTCCGCACAATGGAATATGCTATCGGGCCATTGGCTTTTCGTTATCGCCCCCAGGATTTTGCTATGCTGAGTATTGCTGTTGATCCTGCCGCAATGAATACTGTGCCTCCAGCCATTGCCTCCATTTGGAAAAAGCATGATGCTGTAAATCCAATAGAGTTAACAACAATGGAGCAAGACATTGATAACACCTATGTAGAAACAGGCTATACGGATATTACAAAGATCATCGGGTATATTTCTTTTCTCGCTATTACGCTAGCTTCCCTCGGCATGTTAGGAATGGTTATGTATAGCACACAATTGAAAATAAAAGAGGTGGGTGTAAGAAAAGTTTTGGGTGCTTCTGTAAAAGATGTAGCTATTTTATTGAGCAGATCATTTGTGATACTTATTGCCATCAGTGTTTTGATCGGGGTGCCGCTTGGATATATTCTCGGCAATTTCTTCCTTCAGAATTTTGCTTTTCGAATTTCAAATACATGGTTGTTGGTTTTACTGGCGATAATTATAATTGGTGTTATAGGTTTTATGACGATATGTTCTCAAACTATAAAGGCAGCCATGTCAAACCCGGTAAAATCATTGCGAACTGAATAAAATTATTAGCCATGATAAAAAATTATTTCAAAACAGCCTGGAGAAACCTTCTTCATAATAAGACTTTCTCCCTTATCAATATTTCCGGGCTTGCACTTGGTATGACCTGCAGTCTTTTGATCATGCTCTGGCTAAAAGATGAAACGGGAAGAGACAAATTTCATCAGCACGGGGAAAGGTTGTACCGGGTGATGGAGAACCAGCACTATTCCGGTGATATATCGACATTCCCTTCTACGCCCGGCATACTGGCTGAAAACATAGTGAAAGATATTCCGGAGATACAAATGGCCAGCCAAATGCTCTGGGAAGAACAACCGCTGTTTACTGTTGGTAACACGTTTGATAAAGAGAAGGGACGATACGTGCAGAAAGACTTTCTAAAGATGTTTTCTTTTAAACTGGCAAAAGGAGATGCAGCGACTGCGCTTGCCAGGCCCGATGCTGTCGTGATATCAAAAAAGCTGGCAGAAAAGTATTTCCCGGGGGAGGACCCAATTGGAAAAATGATAAAAGTTGATAACAAGGAAAGTGTAATGGTCACCGGCGTACTGGATGAGGTGCCTGAGTTATCTTCTTTGAAATTTGAGTTTTTAATGAGTTATGACCAGTGGTGGAAAAAAAATGACTGGGCAAAAGAATGGGGCAACAATGGCCCCCGCTGTTACGTAATGCTTGCCCCTAATGTTTCAATTGATAAAGTAAATGCTAAGATCAAAGATTATATTAAAACCAAGAATAAAGAAAGTAACGTCGATTTATTCCTTCAAAACTATGGCGAATCCTATCTCTACTCAAACTGGGAGAATGGAAAACAAAATGGCGGGCGCATTGAGTATGTGCGGATATTTTCGATCGTGGCCATTATAATTCTGATTATTGCCTGTATCAATTTTATGAATCTTGCTACGGCACGTTCGCTGAGAAGAGCAAGAGAGATCGGCGTACGTAAAGTGGTGGGTGCCGGTAAAAGGCAATTGATCGGCCAGTTCATCGGGGAATCAGTGTTTGTTTCTTTCCTTGCATTGTGCCTTTCACTGGCAATTGTTGCATTATTGCTTCCCGGGTTCAATGAGCTGACGGAAAAACATCTTGCTATTAATTTTGGCGATCCTTCATTTTGGCTCCTGCTTCTTGGGCTCACGATAGTCACGGGGATTATCTCCGGTTCTTACCCGGCATTATTCATGTCCTCGTTAAGGCCGATAGTGGTATTGAAGGGTATTCTTAAGTTTAAAGCAGGCGCTACTTATTTCAGAAAAGGGCTTGTTGTATTTCAATTTGCGCTGTCGATTGTGTTAATACTTGGGATGATAGTTATCTACCGCCAGATTGATTATATCCATAACAAGAACCTCGGTTTTGCAAAAGAGGACCTGTTGTATATGCCGCTGGAAGGTGATTTGCAAAAGACATATATGACGTTTAAAGAAGAATTGTCTAAACAACCGGGTATCAAATCTGTTACCAGCGCACAAAGCAGCCCGCTGGAAGTAGGCAGTTCGACACAGGGTGTACGCTGGCCGGGAAAAGATACAACCCAACTGATTTTATTCAGCACCAACCCTATCACCTATGATTATGTAAAAACAATGGGAATACAATTGGTGGCCGGAAGAGATTTCGATCCCGGCTATGGACTTGATTCAATGGGCTACCTGGTTAATGAAGCGGCAGCAAGGAAAATAGGTTATAAGGACCCGGTTGGAAAGGAATTAACCATGTGGGGAGATAAAGGAACGATCGTTGGCCTAATGAAGGATTATCATCATAACTCATTAAAAGTACCGATAGAGCCACTCATACTCCGCTTGTTTAAGAAAAGCTGGAACAGCTATTGGGGAAATGTTATTATCAGGACCGAAAAGGGAAAAACAAAAGAAGCGATAGCCAGTATGGAAAAAGTGTATAAGCAATTCAATCCCGGTTTTCCGTTCAAATATTTTTTCACGGATGAGGAAATGGGAAAAAATTATAAGGCGGAACATACAGTAAGCAAGTTGTCACGGTATTTCGCATTTCTTGCCATATTTATTTCCTGCCTGGGTTTGTTTGGCCTGGTTACATTTACTGCGGAGCAAAGGACAAAAGAAATAGGGATCCGAAAAGTACTCGGGGCGTCGGTGCCTGGCATCATAGGAATGCTTTCCAAAGATTTTTTAAAACTGGTTTTGATCGCTGCGGTCATTGCATTTCCCGTTGCCTGGTGGTTCATGCATAAATGGCTGGGCGATTATGAGTATCGTGTCAATATTGGTTGGTGGGTGTTTCCTGTGACCGGCGTGGTTGCCATGCTGATCGCATTACTGACTATCAGCTTTCAATCCATTAAAGCAGCTGTTGCAAATCCAGTAAAGTCATTGCGAACCGAATAAAAACAATAATCATGTTTAAAAGCTTCTACAAAATTGTTTTCCGCAATATGTGGCGCTACAAAGGCTACACATTGCTTAACATTATTGGTATGGCCATTGGCATAGCCGCTATTGTCTGGGGCTACCAGACATACCGGTACAGTTTCAGCTTTGATAATTTTCATACCGACAGGGATAAAGTTTACAGGGCACTTTCTTATAAAGAAGGGGCCAATGGTGTGAAAGGCGTTTTCCCAATGGCGGCTGTAAAGCAGGCGCAGAATGATTTTTCAGGAATTGAAGAGGCCGTCCGGTATCTCTCCCGGGGATTAAGCGTAAAGTATGATAAGAACGAGCCATTTGCCGAAAGGGCCTATTTTACTGACCCTGCTTTTTTTGAGCTGTTTAATTTTCCGCTGCTGGAGGGCTCAAATAATATTGCAGATGAGAATGCCGTGCTGATCACCGAAAGAACTGCAAAAAAGTATTTTGGCAACAAGGACCCGCTGGGAAAATCATTGATCTTTTACTCAGGGGACAGCTATGCATTGCCGCTTACGGTGACTGGCGTACTGAAAGACGTGCCAATAAATTCAACTATTCAATTTGATTTCATCACAAATTTTGAAAATTTTCGGAGAGGCAACGGTTCAAAGGTTGCTCCCGACGACTGGACATTGATGATGGATGCTGCGTTTTTTAAAATCCCCAACCCGGCTGATGCACAAAGACTGGCTAAAGAGTTTGATAAATACATTCCCATTCAGCAAAAAGCAAGGGAGGATTGGAAGACAGCCGGATTCAAACTGATTACTATAAATGAAAATGCTGCGTTATCGGATATGAGCAATAATAATCTCGGCCAGAGACCCGAGGATTCCGCAACGTATGGGCCATTCATTCTTGCTTTATTGATCTTTCTGTCTGCCTGCCTCAACTTTTCCAATACTACTGTTTCCCGGGCAAACAGGCGATTAAAAGAAATGGGCATGCGAAAAGTAATGGGCAGTTCACAGCGCCGGTTAATTTTCCAGATGTTGATCGAATGTGGCTTTGTTGTTGTGCTGGCTGTATTGTTATCAGCCTTATTGAATTACTGGTGGTTTCCTGCATTTAACCAAATGTTCAATGGCCTGAAAGTAACAGCTGATTATTTTAATGATATTAACCTGCTTCTCTTTATTGCGGCCGCTGTTGTCATCACCACTTTACTGGCAGGTGCCTACCCGGCATTTTATATCAGCCGGTTCAATCCCTCCACTATATTCCGCGGCACGGTAAAGTTTGGCGGCACAAACCTGTTTTCAAGAATTATGCTGGGTCTGCAGGTATCTATTGCTATGATCACCGTAATAGCCGGAATTGGGTTTGCCCGCAATGCTGAATTTCAAAAGAACTATGATTACGGTTATAATATCGAAAACACTATTGGGGTTATTGTTTTCGACACCACTTCCTATCCTGCTTTCAGGAATGAAATAGCGGGAATACCACAGGTAACCGCTTTAGCAGGTACACGAAATCATATTGGGTATGGCAGCCGGAATGTAGTGGCCGAAGCCGAAGGGAAAAAAGGGGAAACAAATTACCTGGAAGTGGGAAGAGATTATATAAAAACAATGAACCTCAAAATGGCCGAGGGCAGGGAGTTTGATGCCCAAATGGAAGGAGATTATACCCACTCAATTTTAATTACACAAAACCTGGCAGCTAATTATGGCTGGAAAGATAAAGAGGCCCTCGGTAAAAAGATCTTTATTGACAGTATGCATTATTCAGTAGTGGGGGTACTGAAAGATTTTCACCTTGACGAGTTATTTGAGCCTCTTGAACCGGTAGTATTAAAACTGACAAAGGAAAACAGGTACCAGTTCCTGGTTATCCAATCAAAGACTTCAGACCTGGAAACAGTCTTTTCCAAAACAAAAGATGCCTGGAAAAAAATATTTCCCATGAAACCCTTTGCCGGGTTTTACCAGAATGAAATAAAAGCCGAGGCCTACCAGGTAACAAAAAGCATCGCCAGGATATTTACCTGGTTTGCCATTATTTCAATTTTACTTACGACAACCGGGTTGTTTGCGTTGGTTTCGCTTACCGT
Organism: Chitinophagaceae bacterium; assembly: GCA_036520835.1. Classification (GTDB taxonomy): domain Bacteria; phylum Bacteroidota; class Bacteroidia; order Chitinophagales; family Chitinophagaceae; genus VBAT01. The sequence goes on from DATDIX010000081.1 coordinate 14,590, forward strand.
ACTTAAAAAAACAAAAGAGATAGCCCTGCGAAAAGTAGTGGGTGCAAAACCGGGAGATATACTTGTCCTGATCAACCGCGGGTATTTCTGGATCTTTTTACTGGCATCAGCTATTGGTTGTTACGGTGGTTATGCACTCACCAAACTTTTACTGGACATGATATTCGGGGTGAATGCGGGTATTGCAATGTCTACGCTGATCAATTCGATTATTGTATTATTTGTTATTGCCGGCATTACATCAGGTATAAAAGTATGGCAGGCGATAAGGTCAAACCCGGCTAAAAATTTAAGATCTGAATAAAACAGGCAGCCATGATAAAAAATTATTTCAAAGTTGCTGTCCGCTATTTATTGCGGAATAAAGGCTACACAGCTATCAATGTTCTTGGTTTGGCGATCGGCATTACCTGCTGCATACTTATCATGCTTTTTGTGCGCAGCGAATGGAGTTATGACAAATTTCATTCAAAGTCTGATCGCCTTTACCGTGCATGGCTTCATGAGCAATATGAAGGGCAGGCTTTCACCAATACGGTTACCCCTATTCCATTGGGCCCGGCGCTGCAAACCAACATACCTGAAATAGAATCGAATTGCCGGGTATATGCTTTCAATACTTTAGTGCAATACAAGGGCAACCGTTTCAACGAACCTGTGAACATGGTTGATTCTAATTTTTTCCGGTTGTTTGATTTTAAAATTGCAGAAGGTGATCCCGCCCATGCTTTTCCCAACAGTAATTCATTGGTCATTTCTGAGGAGATGGCCAAAAAGTATTTTGGGAAGGAGCAGGCCATTGGGAAAAATCTCGAATTGCAATTGGGCGGGGACACAGTTTTATTTACTGTTTCAGCGGTAGCTGAAAAAGCGCCGCCGGAATCCAGCATCCGGTTTGAGATGCTGATCCCGCATTCTAATGAGCACTATTTGTTTAGTGAAAGAGTAAGAACAAGCGGATGGACACAGGTGTTTGAAGAAACATACCTGCTGGTAAAGGAAGGAAAAACCGGAAAAGATGCCGAACAAAAAATTCCTGCTTTGGTGAAACAAATTGCAGGAGAAGATTATAAAGAGGGACAGTACAATATTCACCTGCAACCGATGACGGATATTCATTTGAATAAAAAACTACCTGCGGGCAATTTGCCGGTCAGTGATCCTGCTTACTCTTACATTATTGGTATCATTGGCATTTTGATCCTGCTGATCGCTTGTATCAACTTTGTCACTCTTTCTATAGGCCGTTCGACCACGAGGGCCCTGGAAGTCGGTGTAAGAAAAGTAATGGGAGCCGAAAGGGCTCAACTGATCCGGCAGTTCTGGGGAGAGGCATTGCTGATGGTTATTGTATCCTTTATTATCGCAGCAGGACTTTCCGTTTTATTTTTAAACCCATTCAACAGTATTGTCAATAAAGAACTGGTGCTTGCTTTTGACGGCTTCACTATATTGTTCTTTGCAGCCATAATTGTCTTGGTTGGTCTTATTGCCGGAATATACCCGGCTATTATCCTGTCCGCATTTGCACCCGTAAAAGTATTGAAAGGCCGTTTGCAATCAGGCCCCGGCATTGGATTGTTTCGTAAAGGGCTTATTGCCGGCCAGTTTGTTGCTTCCATTATAATGATCATTGGCACCATAGTGATCGGGCAGCAACTTAGTTTCTTACGAAATAAAAATCTTGGATACGATAAAGAGCATGTTGTCATTGTTCCTACCAATAAGTCCCGGAAAGAAGGAATTCCTTTAGCAGAACGGTTTAAAGCAGAACTGGCAAAAAATCCGCAGGTCATCAGCCGCGCTGTCAGCTTGTACAGCTTTTCTGAACCAGGATGGATGAATCTTGGCTATGAAGATGATAAAAAAGTTTACCGCAATTTCAGGATGAATGCCATTGATGCGGATTTTGTAAGCAGCATGAACCTGCAAATTATCTCCGGCCGGAATTTTTCGAACGACAACCCTGCAGATATCACGAACTCAATGATCGTGAATGAAGCATTGGTAAAAGAATATGGATGGGCAAACCCCATCGGTCAGAGATTGCCGGGCCTCTATGAACAACAGGTCATCGGCGTGGTAAAAGATTTTCATTTTCAATCGTTGCATACTCCCATTCAGCCGCTTGCATTGGTGATGCGTCCTGACTCGATGTTTCGGAGATCCAATGATATAAATGCTCCTTTTGCGACACAACCAAGGATAAATGTTCGCTTGAAAGCCGGCAATGTACAGGATCATATTGCGTCCCTGCAGGCTGCATGGAGATCCGTTGCGGGCAGCCAGGAGTTCGAATATAAATTCCTGGACGATGCATTAGATGCCATGTATAAGAAGGAACAGCACTTTGGCGTAGTCGTTAATTACGCATCTGTTCTCTCCATTTTTATTGCCTGCATGGGTTTATTTGGCCTGGCTACCCTGGTAGTTGCAAGAAGAACAAAAGAGATCGGCATCCGCAAAATACTGGGAGCAGATGTAAAGGGTCTTGTGGGGTTATTAGCAAAAGATTTTATTGTACTGGTGATCGTTGCCGCCCTGGTCGCTTTTCCTGTTGCCTGGTGGGCATTGAATGAATGGCTGGAAGATTTTGCTTATCGCATTTCTATAGCCTGGTGGGTGTTTATTGCAGCAGCTGCCATTGCGTTATTGATCGCATTGCTGACGGTAAGTTTCCAGGCGATTAAAGTGGCGGTTGCCAATCCAGTGAAATCATTGAGAACTGAATAAAAGTATAGCATGATAAAAAACTATTTTAAAACAGCATGGAGAAACCTCTGGAAAAACAAAACGTTTTCCGCCATCAATATTTTCGGGTTATCAATTGGTATTGCGGCTTTCCTGCTGATTGTGAATTATCTCCGGTTTGAATACAGCTATGATGATGCACATGTGAAAAAGGACAGGATATTCCGCGTACCGATGGTCACAAAGGAAAAAGACGGCAAAGAGCAGACCTTTGCATTTACCTACCCGGCCCTGGCTCCTGCCATGAAAAAGGATTTTCCTGAAGTGGAAGAGGCTGCCCGTTTCCGCAGGCAGGGCGGTATTGTTAAATATGGTGAGCAGAGACTTCTTGAAAATGGAAATGTTTATTATGCTGACCCTTCCTTATTCAAAATATTTTCTTTCCGTTTTGTCAAAGGAAATGCCGAAACTGCATTTAAGGAATTGAATGACGCGGTGATCACTGCAGAAACAGCCAAAAAATATTTTGGAAATGAGGATCCCATTGGTAAAGCGCTTCATTACCGGGACGAAGACTATATAGTTAACGCTGTACTTGAAGATATTCCGGCTAATTCACATATCCGGTTCAACATCCTGCTCAACTATGACAAATATATTCAATTGACCCAGGGCGATGCCAATACAAGCTGGGGCTGGTCAGATTTCTATACGTATGTATTATTAAGGCCAGGCACCCATGTAAAGACGTTGCAGGCAAAGCTACCGGCATTTGCAGAGCTGCATATAGGTGACAGGATGAAGCAAAGGGGATACACTGATAATTTTTACTTACAGCCATTGAAAGATATTCACCTCCGCTCCAAATATGATTATGAAATGGCCGGCAATGGTAACCTTACCTATCTTAAATACCTTGGCATCGCTGCCTTGTTTATTTTATTTATTGCGTGGATCAATTATGTAAATCTTTCAACGGCACATTCACTAGACCGGTCAAAGGAAATTGGCGTGAGAAAAGTCGTCGGCGCCGGAAAATTCCAGTTGATCCGGCAGTTCCTGGCGGAAACTTTTTTTATGAATTTTATCGCCATCATCATTGGTATTGTGCTATTCAGGTTCACGCTTCCATATTTTTCAACGCTTGTTCAAAAGGATATCAATAGCCTTTTAGTGGCTGACTGGCGTTTCTGGTTACTGGCGATCATTGTTTTTCTTGCCGGCACTTTGCTGGCAGGTTTTTATCCTGCATTTGTCTTATCGTCATTCCAGCCGATTTTGGCCATAAAAAGCTCGACAGCCTTTTCAGGAGTAAAAAGTGGTAAGAATATTTTACGTAAATCACTGGTTGTACTGCAGTTTGTGGCGGCTATTGTGCTGATTGCAGGGGCATTTGGTTTTTATCGCCAGCTGCGTTATATGCAGAACCGTGAACTGGGTGTAAATATTAACCAGACGCTGGTGGTTAATCAAACGGCAAATGTTGACAGCAGCCAGATCCAGTCATTTAAAGCATTCATTAATGATATGAAAGCAAACCCGTCGGTCACATCTGTGACGGCTTCTACATCGGTTCCGGGTGGTGAAGTAGGGGGATCATCAGGATTTGTCTTAAAGAATTCACAGGCGATCAAACGATGCCGGGTATTTGGAGTTGACAATGAATTTATACCGGCGTATGGCTTAACAGTTCTTGCCGGGAGAAATTTTACCAATGATAAACCGGCAGTTGACACAAACTTTGTCGTAAATATTATAGTCAACGAAACCGCGGCAAAGATCTTTGGGTTTATAAACCCAGCTGATATTCTTGGAAAGGATATGGACGGCGCAGGTTTTCATTGCAGGGTGATCGGGCTGGTAAAAGATTATCACCAGGAATCTTTGGAACATAGTTTTGATCCTATTGTATTTTACCCGGAGGAAGAAAGGAATTTTGGAAATTTTTCATTAAAGCTGAATACAAATGATCTTCCGGCACTGATGGAATTTGTAAAGCAGAAATGGACTTCACATTTTCCCGAAAGCCCGTATAATTTTTTCTTTCTCGACCAGCGTTTCAATGCACAGTACAATAATGATAAATTGTTTGCTACCGTGCTTTGGTTGTTTACTGCTATTGCTATTTTAATAGCCTGTTTGGGACTGTTCGGCTTATCGCTTTATACCATAGCAAAACGAAAAAAGGAAATCAGCATACGGAAAGTACTGGGGGCAACATTGCTGCAGGTAATGGGCATGATCACCAAAGATTACCTGAAGCTTGTTTTGTTAGCTGGGGTCATTGCGTTGCCTGTAGCGTATATGCTTGTGAACGGATGGCTGAAGAACTATGCTTTTCATATTGACATTGGTTTATGGTTTTTCCTGCTGCCAGTATTATTGATTGTAACAATTGCAGTACTTACTGTTTTGTACCAGTCATTGAAAGCGGCGGTAGCTAACCCGGTAAAGAATCTGAGAACCGAATAAAAGTATAGCCATGATAAAACATTATTTCAAAATTGCTTTGCGAAACCTCGGCCGCCAGAAAGTGCTTTCCTTTATTAACGTAATAGGATTGTCGCTTGGGCTTGCTTGTTTCTCTTTGTTTCTTTTATATGCAGTAAATGAATTCAGCTTTGACCGGTTTCATAAAAATGCTGACAATATCTATCGCATGTACCGCTGGTCCGATGCGATGAGCGGCCAGGAAGCAAGTGGAGATGTTTATATGCCTTCCCCTTTAGGCCCGGCTATGAAAGCCGATTTGCCTGATGTCGCAAACTATGTAAGGCTTAGGGAAGGCTGGGGAGAAAGTTTTATAAAAGTGGATGGACAGGTGAGCCGCATGCCTGTATCCTATGCCGACCCGTCAATCTTCTCTGTGTTCTCTTTTCCATTGAAATATGGTACGGCACAGGGAGCATTGAAAGAGTTGCAGCACATCGTAGTGACCAGGGAAACTGCAAAAAAACTTTTTGGAACGGACAATGCCGTGGGCAGGACCGTGGAAATAAAAATAGAAGAAAGCTTTGTTCCCTTTACGGTCAGTGCAGTGGCTGAGAATATACCTGCTAACTCTTCTGTTCAGTTTGAGTTGTTGGGAAATTTCAACTACATGGAGACAACCCGGTCGGGTAAGCGGGGAATGAATAACTGGAACAGGTCGTCTTATATTACCTATGTCCAGGTAAACCCCGGTAGTGGACTGGTAAGCGATGCTAAGAAGCTGGCTGCTTTTCGTCACAAATATTATCCTAATGAAGAAGCAGAATTGAAAGATGCAGGTTTTAAGTGGGAGGGTAATGCGCCACCGGTCCGTTATGGGTTACAGCCGCTGAAAGCAGGACATACCGATACAAAAATATATGGGGGATCTGTTGAGCAGGTAAATCCAAAAACGATCTGGATATTATTAAGCATTGCAGCGGGTGTGTTGCTGATCGCCTGTATCAATTTTACTACACTGGCCATCGGCCGTTCTGCCAGGAGGGCAAAAGAAGTAGGTGTCAGGAAAGTAATTGGCGGCGAAAGAAGGCAACTGGTAACACAATTTTTATCTGAAGCGGTCATCCTTACCATCGTCTCTGCCATACTCGGCCTGCTGATCGCTAAATTCCTGCTTCCATATTTCAATGAACTTTCCGGAAGAGAACTGCAATTCTCATTTACTCTTTATCCTGAAATGATATGGATGCTGGCCGGGTTGACATTACTTGTCGGGCTACTGGCAGGAAGCTATCCTGCATTGATCTTATCCGGTTTCAGACCCATCGAGGTTTTGAAAAGTAAGATCAAAGTGAACGGAGCTAATTTTTTTACGAAATCCCTAGTGACCGTTCAATTTGCTTTATCAATTGGATTGATCATCTGCACCATGATCATTCTGCAGCAGACAAAGTATATGAGTGGCAAAAACCCCGGTTTTGACAGGGAGAATATGGTAGTAGTGGATGCAAGCGATACAAAGACCAGGGAGATATATCCTTTGTTCAGGCAAGCTATTGCATCAAGGGCCGATATTGCCGGTATAGCCAGTGCGGAATTAGGGCTCGGCGAAGGAACAGGCTGGAGCCGCTCAGGATTTGAATACAACGGGAATCACAAAGATGTTTTCGAATATTTTGTTGACCCGGATTATATACCGGTGATGGGTATGCAGTTGATCGCAGGCAGAAATTTTGATCCGAAGATCGCGGATGACACAACAATATCCATTATCGTCAATGAAGCAATGGTTAAAGATTTTGGCTGGACAACGGAGAATGCGGTCGGGCAGCAGCTAAAAGGATATATGGAAACAAAAGCACCGGTAGTGATAGGAGTGGTGAAAGATTTTCATTACCGGCCTTTTAAAGAGAAAGTGATGCCACAGCTATTTCACCAGTTTGCTGATTATGCTCCTTTCAAATTTTTTGTAAAAGTAAAACCCGGCAGCCCTGCACCTGCATTGGCAGCTATGCAAAAAGCATGGAGCAGCATTGTTACTGATCTCCCCTTTAAATATTCTTTCCTGGATGAAAATCTTGATAATTTTTACAAAGCGGAAATAAAATGGAGCAATATCATCGGGTGGGCAGGGGGCATTTCTGTTTTCTTAGCTTGTCTTGGCTTGTTTGGTTTGGCCGCATTAGCTGCCGTTAACCGTACAAAAGAAATTGGCATCCGGAAAGTATTAGGGGCATCGTTGCCCGGCATTGTAGGATTGTTATCAAAAGATTTTTTGAAACTGGTAGCGATCGCATTGATCATTGCTGCTCCATTAGCCTGGTATTTTATGAATAAATGGTTGCAGGATTTTGCTTACCGGATATCTATAGGTTGGTGGATTTTCATTGTAGCAGGTTCATTGGCATTGGTCATTGCATTTATTACAATAGCATTCCAGGCAATAAAGGCAGGTATTGCCAACCCGGTGAAAGCACTGCGAAGCGAATAACTCAGTGCAACGGTCCGGAAGTGGAGTTGTGCAGAAAACGAACATGTACGAAAATGTACGTAAACTGTCCGTTTTCGTACACCTGTTACCCGGACCTGCGGTTAGCAGCTTGTCTGTCAACGTTTTTTGGCATTGGCATAAGGGTTGGATGAAAGAGGGGTATAGAATTTAATAAACAAAAATGATCAGGAACTATTTACTCATTGCCATCAGGAATTTCTGGAAGCATAAGATCTTTTCCATGATCAATATTGCAGGACTTGCCGTAAGTATGTCCCTGTGCTTACTGATAATAACTGTCATTAGTGATCTGCTCAGTTACGATAATTTTCATAGCAACAGGGATAATATATACCGGGTGATCACAAAAGTTCAATCTGGTCCCGGGTATACTGATATGAAAGCAACCTGTCCTTTTCCTGTAGCAAACGAACTGGAAGAGAATTTCCAGGGATATGAAAATATTACCCGTATACAACGGTTTTTTAATGCAAAAGCAGAGAGTAATAACAGAGAAATACAACTGGAAGGATATTTTACTGAGCCTTCCTTTTTGAAAATGTTCTCCTTTCCGTTACTCAAAGGAAACATTCAAACCGCACTTGTTGGCCCTAATTCAATTATACTCACAGAAAGGTCTGCAGAAAAATTCTTTGGAAAAGAAGACCCGGTGGGAAAAGTAGTTTCAATGGGCCTGTTTGGGAATTATATTATTACAGGAATCATCAGTGATCCCCCGGAAAACTCGCATTTAAAGTTTGATGTATTGGGGTCGCTCAGCAGCCTGGGGCAAATGGAAAAGGATGGTAGCCTGGATCCGGATCTCAACGAATGGAGTGGATTTTTAAAAAATTATGTGTACATACAGAAATCACAGGATCTTTCAATAAAACAGATCAGGGATGATTTAAAGCAAATAGCACTGAAGAGTACGACGCTTACAAAAGACCTGCAATTAAGTTTTCAGCTTCAATCATTAGATAATATCGTTCCGGGCCCTGACCTGAGCAGCCAGATCGGTCCGAAAATGGGTTACCTGCCCATATTGATATTGTCAGGGGTTGCATTACTTATTCTTATATCTGCCTGTATCAACTATACTAACCTGTCACTCGCAAGGGCGCTGAGCCGTGCAAAAGAAGTGGGTATACGAAAAGCAATTGGCGGATCAAAAAAGCAACTCTTTACTCAATTCCTGGCAGAAACGATCATAGTATGCCTGCTGTCACTGGTAGCGGCTTATCTCATTTTTGGGCTGATCAGGCCCGGGTTTTTGAAAGTAGTTCCGAGAGCCAGTGAAATGTTTTCATTAAAGGTCAGCCCTTTGCTGGTACTGTTCTTTATCGGGTTTGCCTTTTTTACAGCGATGATTGCAGGGATATTACCGGCGTCCGTACTTTCCAGGTTTAATGTAATCCGGGCTTTAAAAAATGATACAACAATCAATTCACTTGGCCGGGTCAGCCTGAGAAAAGCGCTTATTATTTTCCAGTTCACCCTGTCCATGATTTTTATTGTAGGTGTCATTGTGGTTTACAGGCAATACCATTTTTCCAGGAACTATGACCATGGGTTTACTATAAAAAATAAAATGGTAATTCCGCTTGAAGGAGTGGATTATAAACTGTTAAAAAACGAGTTCGGGAAGAATCCTGGCGTAAGCTCTGTTACAGGGTCCTCAGTTATGGTTGGCAGTTTTCAAACAAACACAACGGTGGTAAAGTTGCCGGAAAATATTGATTCTTTATCTGCAGACTACCTGCATACTGATGAAAACTTTATTGATGACCTTGATATTAAATTACTGGCCGGCCACGCTTTTACAAACACCGGTAAATCAAAAGAGCATTCCGTTGTTATTAACGAACAATTGGCACAGGCAATCGGGGCAAAACAACCCCAGGCGGCATTAGGAAGATCACTTCTGATCAATGATGAGTCCATGGAAATTATTGGAGTCGTAAAGAATTTCAATTACGCACAACTGGAAGAACCCATACGCAATTTCATTTTCTTTTATGAACCCGGGCAGGTTGGCTATGCATACCTTTCTTTTTCTGGAAAATTTAATGATGCTGTGAACAGCTCCCTGGAAAAAAGCTGGAGCAATATAGCCGGTAGTACTTTGTTCCAGGGAAAGAAAATGGAAGTTGTTATGGAAGAAACCTATTCGTTTTATACCAACTTCATTAAGATATTCGGGTTTGTTGCACTTCTTGCGATCACTATTGGATGTCTTGGCCTTGTAGGCATGTCCTTATATGCGGCCAGGTCAAGGCTGAAGGAAGTAGGTATCCGTAAAGTATTGGGGGCTTCGGTTGGAAACATTCTGCTGTCTTTATCAAAAGGATTTTTATGGTTGCTGCTGATAGCATCAGCAATAGCCTTGCCAATAAGTTATTTTCTTTTTAATATAATATTGGAAAACGGGGTACATCATATACAGATAGGAGTTATTGAATTGGGTTCTGGTTTGCTGATCCTCTTATTGGTAGGCGGTATCACTATCATTTCCCAGATATGGAGAACTGCCCTGGCAAATCCCGTCAAAAGTTTGAGAACAGAATAAATAATGAAAATGATCAGGAACTATCTACTTATTGCCATCAGGAATTTCTGGAAACACAAGGTCTTTTCCATGATCAATATTGCAGGTCTTGCCATTGGTATCAGCGCTGCATTGGTCATCTTCCTGCTGGTGAATTATGAATTTAGCTTTGATAAATTTCATAAAGACCGGGACCAGATTTACCGTGTGGTCTCCAGCCTCAATTTTCCTGACCAACTGATCAGGAACGGAGGCGTCTGTGCTCCTTTGCCCGAAGCAGTAAAGCGGGAAGTAAGCGGTATTGAAGTGTCAGCTGCTTTTCACCAGTATAACAGCGATGTAAAAGTTATGACTGCCGCCGGGAATGACAAAGACACAAGACCGTTCTTTAAGGACCAGGATAATATCATATTTACTGACAAAGATTATTTCCGCCTCTTTGACTATACATGGCTGGCGGGCTCACCCGCTACTTCTTTATCCGAACCTTTCCGCGTTGTATTATCAGAAAGCAGGGCCAAAATATATTTTCCCGGGAAAGATATGGCAGCTATCCCCGGCAATACGGTTACTTATAATGATTCCATAACAGCCACTGTAACGGGCATTGTAAAAGATTTTGATAAACCAACTGACTTTACTTTTAAGGAGTTTATCTCGATGACGACAGTTACCAGCACCGGGCTAAAAAATAATATGGGGTGGGATCAGTGGGGAAGCGTGAACTCCTCATCGTTATTTTTTGTAAAATTGAACAGGGGTGTAACTACTGCACAGGTCGAAAAGCAACTGGCTTCATTGCGCACCAAGTATGCCAAAGATGATTACATGAAGACAGAGAACCTGCTGCAGCCTGTTTCCGCATTGCATTTTGCCAACGAGTATGATTCTTTTACCAACCGGGAAGCACATAAGCCGACATTGTACGGGTTGCTCGCTGTAGCTGCCTTTCTTTTGTTGCTGGGTTGTATCAATTTCATTAACCTGACCACGGCACAGGCAGCCATACGGGCAAAAGAGATAGGGATACGAAAAACTATGGGAAGTTCGAGAGCCCATCTTATCGGGCAGTTCCTGGGAGAAGCGTTCCTGCTAACACTGCTGGCTACTATCCTGTCTGTTGTGATTGCACCCGGGATCTTAAAAATATTTTCTGACTTCATGCCGCCGGAACTGAAATTTAGTATTACGGAGCACCCGGGGATCATTGCTTTTATTATTGTGCTGATCATAGCAGTGACCTTGTTATCCGGCTTTTACCCGGCATTGGTTTTGTCAAAATTCAAACCAGCACAGGTGATCAAGAACCAATCACAGGTTTATTCCGGTAAAACAAGAAAAACTTTATTACGCAGGTCGCTGACCGTATCACAATTTGTCATTGCGCAATTTTTCATTATTGCAACTATTCTTGTCAGCAAACAAATTCAATATGCGATCAATAAGGATATGGGATTCAGAAAGGATGCCATCATTCACTTTAATGCGCCATGGAAAGTGCGGGATGCCAGTAAACGTTCTGTATTACTGAACAAAATACAGGCGATCCCTGAAGTGACGATGGCCTGCCTCGGGGGCAGTACACCGGCCGCATTTGGTTATTCTTCCACTACCATGAAGTATAATGACGGGAAAAAGGAGATTGAAACTACGGTAGGTATAAAATATGCTGATGAGGCATATTTCAAATTATACAACATGCAACTGGTAGCGGGCAGGTTTCCGAGACCCAATGATACGGTGGTGACCGAGTATGCTATCAACGAAACCTATGCAAAGTTTCTGGGTTTTAAAACACCTGGCGAAGCTGTTGGAAAAGTGATTGACCGGGGAGAAAAAAAGGTACCCATCTCCGGGGTGCTGAAAGATTTTCACGAAAAATCCGTCCATTCACTGATCAAACCACTGGCTTATTCAAATGTAAAGCAGAGCCATACCACCTATCATATATTATTAAAAGCAGGCAAGGAAGGAAGGGTAGCATGGAACAATGCCATTGCAAAAATGGAGAAGGACTGGAAAGAAGTATATCCGGGGTTTGATTTCAATTATTCATTTTTTGACAAGACCATAGCGAGTTTTTATAAGTCGGAACAGAATATTTCCCGTTTGCTGGTATGGGCTACCGGGCTGGCGATCTTTATCAGTTGCCTCGGTATGCTTGGCCTGGTTATTTATACCACTACGCAGCGAACAAAGGAAATTGGGGTAAGAAAAGTATTGGGAGCTTCGGTGGCACAGATCGTTTCATTGTTGTCAAAAGATTTTTTGCAACTGGTCGTCTTCGCATTTATCATTGCAGCGCCGCTGGCCTGGTGGGCAATGGATAAATGGCTGGCCGATTTTGCTTACCGTACTCCTGTGAGCTGGTGGGTATTTATTACCGGCGGGCTTATTATGATCTTTATTGCTTTGTTTACCTTGAGTATTCAAACTATCCGGTCAGCTATCGCTAATCCTGTAAAAAGTTTAAGGACAGAATAAATAAATATTATGCTTGAATTAAAAGGAATCTACAAATGGATAAATACAGGAAACAACCGGACCTTCCTGTTAAAAGATGTTGACCTGTCTGTAAAGGCCGGGGAATTTATTTCTATCATGGGGCCCTCTGGTTCGGGTAAATCAACCTTGTTGAACGTGGTGGGCATGCTGGATTCATTTGACCAGGGGGAGTATCATTTCCTGCATGAATCCGTGCATAAGCTGAAAGAAAAACAACGTTCTGCTTTATATAAACAATATATCGGGTTTGTATTCCAGGCTTATCACCTGATAGATGAATTGACAGTATATGAGAATATTGAAACGCCATTGATATACCAGGATGTAAAAGGATCGGAAAGAAAAGCGATGGTAGCGGATATGCTGGATCGTTTCCAGATAGTAGGGAAGAAGGATCTTTTTCCTGCACAGCTGTCCGGAGGACAGCAGCAATTGGTAGGTATTGCCAGGGCATTGATCGCTAAACCGAAATTATTACTGGCGGACGAACCGACAGGTAATCTTAATTCCAAACAGGGGGAAGAGATCATGGAATTATTTAAACAATTAAATAATGAAGGAGTAACGATAATACAGGTGACACATTCAGAAAAAAATGCCGGATACGGATCGCGGATCATTAACCTGCTGGATGGAATGGTAACCCCCAACCCCTAAAGGGGAGTTGTGATGCCATTAAATATGAAACCAGATTGATAAAAATAAAACCAGATGACAAAAAGATTTTTTTTAAGTATGCTGCTTCTGTGTGCTTTTATTGTCACTATAGCGCAGGGAAACAGGCTAAGCCTGAAGCAATGTATTGAGACCGGTATTGCCAATAACTTTGACGTACTGCAAAGAGAGTTGCAGTTACAGAGTGATAAAGTCAACTGGAAGCAGTCAAAACTGAATATTTTTCCTGATCTGAATGCCTTTGCAGGCCATAATTACAACCAGGGACGCAGCATTGATCCTTATACCAATTCACCGGTTACACAATCATTCAATTCATCCAACTACGGCATCAGCAGCAATGTTGTTTTGTTTAATGGTTTTTCCATTCAGAATAACATTAAACGAAATTCCCTGGCCTACCAGGCATCCGGTATGGAATGGCAGCAGGAAAAAGACAACCTGACGATCAATATCATTTTGGCTTACCTGCAGGTATTGGGAAATACTGACCTGCTGGAACAGGCAAGAAACCAATTTGACTTAACCGGTAAGCAGGTGGAGCGTCTCGAGATACTTAATAAGGATGGGGCTACCAGGCCAAGGGACCTGTCAGACCTGAAAGGACAATCTGCCGGTGACCAGATTTCTATCATCAATGCTCAAAATGCACTGGAAGTAGCCAAAGTTAACCTGAGCCGCCTGATGAATGTACCTTATGATAAGAATCTTACGCTGGAAAGAATAGAACCCGGATCATTTGCAGTTAAATATGGGAGTGCTCCCGATTCGATCTACCGGACAGCTTTACAAGAACTGGCATGGATCAAAGCTGTTGATCTGCGGCTTCAGAGTGCGGACAAAGGAGTAAAGGTCGAAAGAGGCCGTCTTTTCCCGACATTAAGTTTTGGAGGATCTGCATATACCCGCTACTCAAGTGTAGCATACCTGAACCAATATATCAATACGGTGTATGCGCCTACCACTGACTCAACGGTCATTAATAATGTCAAATACCCGGTATACAAGTTCCGCGACAACTTTACCGACCCGGCCACGATCGGTTATATGGACCAGTTGGATAATAACCTGTATACTTCGTATGGCTTTAACCTGAGCGTACCTATTTTTAATTCGCTGGCACAAAGAACCCGCCTGAAGCAGGCTAAGATCAATTTCAAAAGTGCTGAACTAACGGCCAACACTGCCAGGACCCAACTAAGCCAGGATATTGACCAGGCCTATGTAAATATGACCAGTGCTGCAGACCGCTATAAGGTATTGCTGGAACAGGCAGACGCATACGGTCAGTCCTTTAATGCTGCGGGCATACTTTTTCAGCAGGGAGTAGGTAATTCGATTGATTACCTGACGGCCAAGAATAGTCTTGACCGAGCCAATATCAACCTTATTATCGCAAAGTATGATTATGTGTTGCGGATAAAGATCCTTGATTATTACCAGGGGAAACAGTTATGGTGACAGGCGCAACTGATTTTATTTGACTGGCTTCAGATTTTTATACCGGATCATCGCTTCAATAAAATAATAATCAGCATACGTCAGTGGCACATCCACTTCCGTGTTATTCGGCTTATGGCCTACTCCATGCCGTAAAATAAAACCGCCGTTTGTACCGGGAGCTGCTTTATAATAGATAGCATTTGAAAGCGACCACAATATAATTTCCGCAGTCTTTAAATATTCATTGGCCTGCTGCTCATCAGCGTACCTGCTTAGTTCAATCAGTGCGGAGGCCATAATAGAAGCAGCTGATGCATCCCGCAAAGTATTTGGTATACCCGGGGCATTAAAATCCCAGTAAGGGATTTTATCAGCAGGCAGGTTCGGATGGTTCAGTAAAAAAGAAGCAATATGTTTAGCCTGTTCCAGGTATTTAATATTCTTTGTTTCCCGGTACATCACCGTATATCCATAAAATCCCCATGCCTGGCCTCTTGCCCATGCAGATTCATCAGCAGCGCCCTGGGCCGTTCTCTTTTGCTGTATAGCTCCTGTTTCAGCATTGTAGTTGATAACATGCCATGAACTGTAGTCAGGACGAAAATGATTTTTCAAAGTTGTTTCTGCATGAGTCACTGCGATCTTGTAAAAAGAAGAATCACCGCTGACCTTTGTGGCCCAGAACAATAGTTCCAGGTTCATCATATTATCAATGATGACCAGGTATTCACCGGGTTTACCATCCCATGATTTAATGCAACCTACTTTCGGATCAAACCGGCTGGCCAGTGACCTGGCGCTGGTCAGCAGGATGTCTGTATACTCCGGTTTGGGAGAAATGCGGTTGGCATTGCCAAAGCTGCAAAACATCATAAAGCCAAGGTCATGCGTACTGGTATTATTTTTTTCTTTTTCTAATATGTTTAAGATACGTATCGCTTCTTTGTAAAGCGATACATCTTTGGTTTGTTCGTACAGGTATAATAATGTGCCGGGATAAAAACCGCTGCACCACCATCCTGAGTTACTGAATTCATATCTCCCGGTTTCGGGGAAATAGGTTTTTGGAAATTTATCCGATGGCAGGTTTTGGGCAAGTATTTTATATTGCGAAGCCGCATCCCTGAAATTCTTTTCAATGGTTTGCAGAAGTTCATTATTCTCTTTATTGGCAATATTCTTTTGACCTGTACAGGAAGAAAGGAGTACAGCAATAAGAAATACGCTCCAGGGTGATTTATTGGGTTGCCGGGTCATCTTGCTATTACTTTTTACATTCAGTGATGAGTTCTCATTTCTTTTTTCCCTTCAGGGTTCGCGGGTCCCATTCCAGTACTTTGATCATTTGTGGTGGAATCGAAGCCTTACCTTCTCCATCCACCTGCTCGGTCTTTTGAACAAATAAATTCAATATTCCTTTTTCTTTCCATAGTTCCGTGTCATAAGTTGGCTCCCACGAACCGACTGATTCTTCTGAAAGATCCATGATATCCCACTTGTTCTTTGCAATATCGGAACAAATTGCCACTGAAACCCTGTTCCCTCTTTCTTCGTCCCTGAAAATAATGCAGACAGTAAAAAGTTTACCTGATTGCCGGGCAATGACCTGCGGTCTGGATACCGGAATTCGTTTTGTACCGGCGCCACCAAGGCTGAAAGCCGTTTTACGAAAACCAAGGTCCTGTATTTGCCATTTCTTACCTTTTTTAAATATGAGGTGATATTGGGGAACTGGGTCGCCTGCTTTTCCCCGGTAGTAAGTAGCGATGTAAGGATTGCCTGCAGCATCTGCAAACATAGAAGTCTGGTTGATCAGTTCACTTTTTTGAGGAATCGTGCAGGCGTATTCTGCGGTAGCAGATGTAATGGGTAATGCATATTTTTTTCCGGCAGACGTGACCCATGTTTTACCACCATCGGTTGAACGGGCATAACATAAATCATGATTGCTGGCCACATCCGGGCTTTCACGCCATACCCATGAGAGATGTATAATTCCCTTTGCATCTGTGCAAGCCTGCCAGTACGCATTGCGTTTCCCTTCTCCGTCAATTAAATTAGCATGAAGTTGTGTCCATTGTTTTGCTTTAACATCATACCGGTTCAAAACGAGGTTACCTTTCCCTGACTGGCCATCCCGGTAAAAAAATAAAAGATCCCCGTTGGGCAGTTTATGAAATTCCGGGTAAGTCACTTTTTGTTCATTTGATCCGGTCATGGATAATTTACCTGTCAACTCCAGAGATCCCGGGCTTTTGCTTTTGCAATAGTTCAGCGGGTTGCCATGATGGTCCCATGCTATATGCAGGTAACCGGTGCCATCGACCATAATGCTGATCGAATTATGTGCATCGGCTGTATTGCCTTTATAAGGTGTTTGCTTCAACAACCACTTTGTGTCACCCGTTCTTCTTTTGCCGGCCACAACGAATTGCTCACTATTATAAAACGCAATGTATTGGGTGTCTTTAAATGTGACCAATGAGTTCTTCCTGAATATTACGGTATTGACAGAATTATTTGCCCAGCCGCTGTCAACTATTACCAGCTTTACTCCAGGAGTTGGTTGTCCTGATATTGTAACGGCAGACAGGAACAACAGGATGGGTAAAGGGATGTATCTGTGGATAACGAATTTCATTTTCAGATGATCTGTGAAATATTGAAAGGTTTTTAAACAATGGGCAATGTATAATCTTTTTTGAACAGTCAATTGGCCGGGTCGATTTTCCGGGAACGATTGCGTAGAAAACTGGTCATTTTCAGGATGGTACAGGATGATGATATTAACTTGGCCGTTTACTATTGACTTCATTTTAAACCCTAATCGCCTGCTATATGAATCAAAAAACTGCACTATGCAGAAGTATGAGTTTGCTCGTACTCCTGATTTTTTCTGCCCTGGTTTCTTATTCTCAAAACGATTTTAAAGTAACCGGTAAGGTAACCGATGATGCCGGCAAGCCGGTGGACGGAGCTACGGTACAGGTAAAAGGTACAACTACCGCTACTGCTACAAAGGCTGACGGAACTTTTGAGATCAATGCTCCGTCGGGCAATGTGACCCTTGTGATCAGTCATATCGGTTTCATTGACCAGGAGATTGCTCTCAATGGTAAAAGCGAAGTATCCTTAACACTTTTATCAGCGACAAACGCTTTAGAAGATGTGGTAGTGGTTGGTTATGGTTCCCGTAAAAGAGTAGAAGTTACAGGAGCTACTTCTTCAATTACCGGGGAAAACCTCCGTAGTGTACAAACCACCAACCTTACACAGGCACTACAGGGCAGGCTGGCCGGTGTAGATGTTACAGCCGGTGGTTTCCGTCCGGGTGCGGGTAGTTCTGTACGAATCAGGGGTAACCGTTCATTAAGTGCCGGCAATGATCCATTGTATGTGGTGGATGGTTTCCCGGTTAGTTATACCATTGATGATATGAACCCTGCCGATATTGAAACGATCGATATCTTAAAAGATGCTTCGGCTACGGCTATCTATGGAGTAAGAGGCGCCAATGGAGTAGTGCAGATCACTACCAGGAAAGGGAAGGCTGGTAAAATATCAATCAACTACCAGGGAAGCCAGTCTGTTGAAACCATTATCAGGCAATTACCCATATTTAATTCAGTAGAAATAGCTGATTCCTGGAGGCAGGCTTTTTTTGCCGATAGAAGCTATACCCGTACAAGAGGAGTAGCCACGGGGGCTAACCCGCTTTATTATTACCCGACAGCTATTGCAGATGTGGCCTTGTTCAAAGACAGGTTTGGAAGTATAGAGCAATGGAACTCTATAAAGGATGCATATACCTGGCGTGTATATGATGCCGTTAATAACATTTATTTAGCGCAAAAAAGAGCAACCTCGGCTGAAGAAAGAACAATGATGCAAAATCTTGGGATTACTTCTCAAATAGATAGTATAGATATGTATGATCCGTCTAAGGTCAAAAGTTTTGACTGGCAAAACGAAGTTGGTTTAAGGAATGGCCATACATCTAATCATAATATTTCGGTAACAGGCGGGAGTGATAAATTCAAAGCGTCTTTTAACGCCGGTTACTTTAAGCAGGAGGGCATTGAATATGCACAGGACTACACCCGGTATTCAGTCGGTAATTCGGTAGAGTTCAAAGCGGCGAAGTTCATTACATTCGGAACCACGATCAATTACATACATAGCATTACCAATACAAGTACCAGTTCTTATGCCAACGCATCGGGTATGATACCGATGGTTGAACCTTACGATACAGCCGGCAACTGGGTTCTTTCTCCCAATAGGGACCAGCAGATAATCAGCGCCATTAACGACCGTAACACTGTTTTTGATGAAACCAAAGTGAACAGGATATTTGGAAACATTTTTGCAGAAGTTACCCTTTATAAGGGATTAAAGTTCCGCACCATGTACGGGTTGGATACCCGCAATTCGATAAGAGGGACTTTTAATGGAGCCCAATCTTCTGTTCGGTTAGGCAGCCCGGCCAATGCTTCACAAACTACTAATAATTCTACTTCCTGGGTATGGGATAATATTCTAACGTATAATACGAAGATCAAATCTGATCATTCCATTAATGTAACCCTGTTACAGGAATTGCAGAGCCTGAACCAGTCTTCTTCAATGACAATGTCAGCTAATAATTTAATTTTTGAATCACAAAAGTGGTACTCCCTCAACAGGAATACAGATGCCACTGTTACGGGTTCCGGCACTTATTCGGCTACCCAGTATTTGTCATATATGGGACGTGTAGAATATGCTTTCAGGAATAAGTACATGCTGACACTGAGTGACCGCTATGATAATTCATCTGTATTGTCGGAAGATAATAAAGGCGCCTGGTTCCCTTCGCTATCGGTAGCCTGGCAATTAGACAGGGAAAAATTTTTCCAAAGCCAGAATATTATCAGCTTTGCCAAATTGAGAATGGGTATTGGAACGGTGGGGAATGCTTCTATTGCTCCTTACCAGACCGCGGGCCCATTAGGATTTACCAATTATAACTGGGGTAATGGACAAGCTGCTATCGGATCTGCCCCCACTACTTTTCAAACACCTGATCTTAGCTGGGAAAAAACCACAACTACAAATATCGGTCTTGAGTTCGGCCTGTTGAAAAACCGGATCACAGGAACAATAGATGTATATAAGTCCAGCACAAAGGACGGATTGCAACTTAAATCTATTCCGGCTGCTAACGGTGTGCCTTCAGTATATTTTAACCTTGGAAAGATCACCAACCAGGGTATAGAAATTACTTTAAGTACACAGAATATCATTAAAGGAGATTTCCGCTGGACCACTGACTTCATGTTTACAAAGAATAAAGAGAAGATCGAAGATATTGATGGTAGCGGCAACAGCGATTATGCGAATCTCTGGATACTGGGTCAGCCTATCCAGGTGTACTGGGGCTTTCAAAAAGAAGGAATTTTTCAATATGGCGATACAACAGGCAAAGGGGCGTTGGCCAGTTATTATTGGCAAAAGGCAGGTAACAGAACCAATATAAACTACCAGCCTGGCAGAATTAAAATTTTTGATGCCAATGGCGATACAGCTTTTAGCCCGGCAGACAGGATCATTCTCGGGTCTCACAACCCCGACTTTATTGCCAGCATTGGCAATACGCTTACGTATAAGAATTTTGAATTGAATTTTTTGATCTATTTCAGATCAGGCGGACTATACAGGGTGCCACGTCCGGGTTTGGTAGGCCGGTATCAATCCAATAAAGTAAACTACTGGACACCTACCAATCCAAGTAATGAATACCAGCAACCCACTCAAACCAGTGATGTGCCGCTTAACTGGGAGGCATTGACTTACCGGGATGCCAGTTTTATCAAGTTTAAGAATATTACTCTTACATACAGACTGCCTAAAAACATCACTTCCAAAATGCACATGAATAACCTGGCGTTTTACGTGATGGCAGTCAATCCCATCCTGATCCATAACGCATCAGATTATGATCCTGAAACGGTACCGTACCGGGAATTTCCGGGTACAACTACCAACCAGGTCGGACCCACTTCATACAGTTACAGGAGTTTTGTGATTGGTGCAAAACTGGATCTATAAAATAAATAGTTAACAGCCCTTAAAATTTTTATATATGAAACTGAATTTTCAAAATATAAGCTGGATGGTAGCTGGCGCTTTAACGCTTACCACGTTATCCTGTAAGAAATTTATAAAAGAAGAATTGGTAACCACCCTTACCGAAGATTATTATAAGACAGATGCCGGGCTGGAAGACCTGGTAAAGTCGGCCTATACTCCCCTGACATGGATGGGTACCGGTGAGCAATCATATTGCATGACCAATTTCGGAACTGATGAATTCAGGGAAGGAGACCAGTTCAATAATGTTCGTTATAATGATTATGACGCAAACCTGAATGCCAATGATGCATTTGTCAACGGGCTTTGGACCAATAACTATGCGGGTATAAGAAGGTGCAACCAGGGGATAGAGATGATAGGCAACTTCAACGATCCATCATCCAGGGTTTTGGGTACAGAGGCCCAGAAAGATCTGCGAATTGCAGAGCTCAAGGCATTAAGGGGGCTGTATTATTTTCAAATGGTAACGCAATTTGGTGGTGTTCCGCTTGTCACTACCGTACCTGATGCGCCACAATATGAATTTCCAAGGGCCTCGATCGCCAAAGTTTATGAACAGATCATCAGCGATTTTAGAAGTGCAGGACCTATTTTGCCCTGGAGATATACCGGCACTGACAGGGGAAGGGCAACAAGGGCTATGGCTTATCATTTTCTGGCCAAAGCTTATTTAACAAGAGGTAGCGCTGTAACAGATGTCCGGGGCCAGAAGACGACGGATATGGATAGTGTGATATACTTTGCCAATGATGTAATTACAAATAGCGGGCATGCATTAGAGGCAGATTATGGCAGTTTGTTCAATGCCGGTTACCCCGATGGCAGGATACCCGCTTTGGGTGAAACTGGCGCACCGCCTACCAGCAGCAAAGCAAAGATCGATGCCAACAATGCCAGCAATGAAATAATATATGCTGCCCAGTTTAGCTCTAACCTGAACCTGGCGGGTCTTAATAATACAACACATCTTTACTATCCGACACAGTACGATGCAGGTATGCCCAGCATGACAAGGGATTTCTTCAACGGAAGACCATTCAGAAGATTACGCCCGACCGATTATACAATTGATGTTTTTGACAAGATTAATGACTCACGGTTCTTTAAAACTTTCCAGACAGTTTTTTACAGGAACATCGCTTCCAATACCGGGCTGCCGGTATTCACAGCAGCCAATGCTCCCAATCCAAGTCTTGTAGGAAAACCAAGGGTGGGATTAGGCGATTCTGCCGTAATATTTATAGTTAATCCATCAAGTATGCCGCTGCTGGCTGCCAACATTGCGACGATGCGGTACTATGGGGTGTATGCCCGTAATAAACAGGCTACAGCCGGTGGTCCGATAACAACAGATTTTTCGAACAACAAATATTTAACGATGTGGAAGTTTTCGGATCCTATCAGGCTTACCACTACCAATAATGAAGCACGGGGTATCCGGAATTACACATTTGCACGTTTAGCAGAAACCTATTTAATGATGGCGGAAGCTTATGGTCGCAAAGCTGATTATACAAATGCCTTAGTGTATGTAAATGCACTGAGAAACAGGGCTGCCTATAAATTAAATGAAGAAAGAAGCCCGCAAATATGGGTATATATGGGTGGGCCCAATACATTGGCAGCTACCCAGGCGGCTAACCAGGCTACTACAACTTTGTTCACTACCAATGCACCCAGCGAACTTTACCCTCCATCTGCTACATCAACTGAAAGCAGGTTCATTCATTTTATGCTGAATGAACGTACCAGGGAATTATGCGGTGAGTTTTATCGCTGGGAAGACCTGGTGCGTACCGAAACATTATTTGATAGAACGAGACTATATAACCTGGATATAAGCGCATCATTCGCACCGTTTCATAAGCTGCGTCCTATTCCTTATTTACAGATGATCGCACAGAAGGTAGACGGTCACCCTATGACAGCAGCTGATATGGCCGCTTATCAAAACCCGGGATATTAATTTTTTCCGCAAGCAATCGAGGCAATCTAAGAAAAAGGCCCCAAGTAACCGGGGTCTTTTTCGTTTTTATAGCGTATAAGATGACATAATTTATATCTTGTTTCTATAGCAGATCGCAGAATACTTTTTAGCAAATGTTATCCAGGCCCGCATGCAAAGAGCCGGGCCAAGGGATATATGTATTCATCCAGTTCAAATTTTATACATATATATTGAATTACAGGAAAAAAGGATCGTAACCGTTGGAATGAATGCCCGGAAGATACTTCTCATAGATATAACCATCGCAGTCATTGGAGAAACAGGTTCATTCATCGCATATGTAATTTATGTAATTAATATGGCTACAGATTTTTTTCATGAAGCGAAAATACCCTGATCGTTTCCGGGAATACTTTCTGATAGTAACGAATACCGGGTTACCCAATCCCGCATTCAACAAGGAAATTTGCCGGTTCAGATATAATTCATTTTCAATTATGCGGTTATAAAAACCCGCCAATAAAAAAAACAGGATGGTGCAGGATGATATTTCAGGGAAAGGAGTTTAATATTGATACAATTTTCAACCCTAATTGCCTGCTATATGAAAGAAATAACTGCAATGCGCAGAATCATGGGCATACTCATAATTCTGCTTTTTCCCACACTAGTTGTATTTTCTCAAAACAATTTTAAAGTAACCGGCAAAATCACCGATGAGTCCGGCAAACCAATTGAGGGGGCCACTGTCCAGGTAAAAGGAAGCGCCAGTGCTACTGTAACAAAAGCTGACGGCACTTTTGAGATCATGGCCGCATCAGGCCGATCGGTACTGGTATTTTCTCATGTTGCTTTTGCAGAACAGGAGATCGCTTTGAACGACAAAAGCGAAGTTTCACTGGTAATGTTACCGGCCGTTGGCACATTGGATGATGTGGTGGTGGTTGGATATGGCACTCAAAAAAAGAGTGACGTAACCGGGGCTCTCAGCCGTTTAACTGCAGAAGATATACAGGAGCGTCCGTCACAAAACGTGTTACAGGCGATCCAGGGAAAAGCTGCGGGGGTGCATGTTTCCTCAAACTTCAAGCCGGGCGAACTCCCGGTATTAAGAGTCCGGGGTAACCGCTCAATAGGCGCTTCCAATGATCCTTTGTATGTCATTGATGGTATTCCTATGGTAAGTTCACTGGGAGTAAATTCATTTTCAATGAGCGATCTTAACCCGAATGATATTGCTTCCGTTGAGATACTGAAAGATGCATCTGCCACAGCTATCTATGGTTCCCGCGGAGCCAATGGAGTGGTGCTGATCACAACAATTAAAGGCAAAAAAGGAAAGACCGGTGTGAGCTTCAATTCTACTGTTTCACTTGATTCTTACAAAGGACTTACTGACTGGATGGATGGTGGCCAGTATATCGACCGCTGGCGTCAAAGCCTGATAAATGGACGTGTATACCAGTCAACAACAAATACCAACCTGGATCAGCCAGCTACAACCTGGTATCCTGATCCTTTTTTAGACAGGGATAGAATGGGACTGGCTTCTGACCAAACGGCTCTTTCCTCTGTGTGGATGGGATATGATTGGGATGTTTATGGTACAACACCCAAAATGCGGGCAACAACTGCTGCAGAACAAGCAATGGGATGGCCTGCCATGGTTCCTGTTTACAATTCCGAAAACATCAGGAGTTACGATTGGCTTAGCGATGCTACCCGCCAGGGTTTGACGCAAAACCACCAGATCTCTCTTACTTCAGGAACGGAAGTATCAAGGCTTTTAATATCACTTAATTATTATAACCAGAAAGGCGTTCAAAAAGACCAGGATTATAAACGTTATACTGCAACTGTCAACGGGGATATTGCAGCCAACAAATGGTTTACACTTGGAACTTCCATTATCGCTTCATTCTCCACTCAAAATTTTGGTATCCAGGGTCCGAATACTTCCAATACAGGTTCAAAGGATCTGTATTCAAGGGCCACCGATCAATTTCCTTATGCCTTGCCTAAAGACGATAACGGGGCATGGATAAAAAACCCGGGAGGTAATCTGAGTTTGTGGAATCCTTTGGTAGATATTGACCAGGTATTGAATGAAAGACGCAGCGGCGCCATTATGGCGAGTGTATTCAGTGAGATCAAGTTTACTCCCTGGTTGAAATACCGGGTAAACTTTGGTGCACAATACCGCCAGTTCAGATCAAGTTCATGGACGGGCCCTGATGCAACAAGCCATTTGACCAACAGGCCTAATACTGCTGGTTATGCCACACAGGAGAACTTTTCATGGGTAGTTGAAAACCTGCTTTATTTTGACAAGACAATTGCAAATGACCACAAAATAGGAGTCACCCTTCTTCAATCATCACAGAAATCACGCAGGGAAAATGCCAGCATCAATGTAACCGGGCTGATTAATCCGCTCAGTTTGTGGTATGACGTTGGGTCGAACACTGCCGGGAACCCGGGATACGGAACGGGCTTTACAGAGAACACTCTTTCCTCGTTTATGGGCCGCGTAAATTATACGTTAATGGACAAATACCTGCTAACGTTTTCAGGTCGTGCTGATGGAGCTTCGGTATTAGCCCCTGAACATAAATGGGACTTCTTTCCATCATTCGCTGTTGCCTGGAAAATGCAGCAGGAAAATTTCCTGAATTCGGCTACCTGGATCAATGAACTTAAACTCCGGGTCGGGTATGGAGTGGTCGGTAATTCATCCGTGAACCCGTATACTACTTCTGGTCCGCTCAGCAGGAACCCATATGTTTTTGGTTCTGCTGCCGGTATTGGCTATTTGCCGCAACTTGTACAAAACCCGGAATTGAAATGGGAAGAAACTGCGCAAACGAATATCGGGATTGATTTTGCCGTGATCAAAAACCGCATATCAGGTTCACTTGAGTTCTACCAGCAGAATACTTCCGACCTGATCTTCCCCAAAACTCTTCCCGCAGTTTCCGGCTATGTTCAAAAGTTTGAGAATGTCGGCAAAACAAGAAATAAAGGAGTGGAAATAACCATTACTGCTATCCCAATTCAAAAGAAAGATTATAGCTGGACAATAGATGTCAATTGGGCTAAGAACAAGGAAGAGATCGTTGAACTGATAAATGGGAAGCAGGATATGGTGGCAAATGAATTATTTATTGGTCAGCCCACGCAGGTATTTTACAGGTACGAAAATGCAGGCATCTGGGGAGCCGATGCAAAATCCATGTCAGACATGGCGCTCTTCAATGCAAACGGAACCCGGTTCCGTCCCGGCACCGTTAAAGTTGTTGATCAGAACGGGGATTTCAGGATCGACGCATCTGATTATGTAATTCTTGGTTCAGCCCGCCCTGATTGGACCGGCGGTATCACCAATACATTTACTTATAAAAACTGGACATTAAGCTCCTTCATTTATCTCAGGTGGGGTCAAACTTATTTTGGCGGCTATCCTAATTCTTACGGCGGCACATTTCCCAATGGCCGCGTAGAGAATGATCTGTGGTCATGGGATAATCCGGAGGGCCGCTGGCCGATGCCCAACTTTGCTGCTGCAGCCAACATAACCAATATCTCTGAGGCCATGCAATACAACGATGGATCATTCGGAGTAGTAAAGAATATTTCTCTTTCTTATACAATGCCAAAAAAATGGATCAATAAAATTTCAGCAAACGATGTAACATTGAACGTCCAGGTGATTAATCCTTTCATGTTTGGACCCGGTGTCACAAAGTGGGGGCTTAATCCTGATGACGACACGAACTGGAGTATCCGTTCTACAAACACGAACCCGCTTGGCGGAACAAATAATAATACCATTCTTCCCCAAAGTTTTGTGTTTGGGATAAGGGCAGGATTTTAAAATAATTAAACTCTATTAAAAATAATTTTATGAAACAGCGCATGAATAGATACATTCTGATCCCGGGAATGGTAATATTGTTTATTACCTCCTTTGTTTCGTGCAAAAAGTTTCTCACCGAAAAGCAGGTCGCGTCACTGACACAGGATTACTATAATGATGAAAATGGGCTTAACTCACTCATTAATGGTCTTTATGTGTATGCCCGTGTAAAACACGAGTGGGAAGCTAACGGCGCCAGGTTGATAGAACCTGAAACAGATGCCTATATGACCACCGCAACTGCAAATGCACAAATGACTCCCGCCGTCTATGGCACCAATGTCAGTTCTATTGCATCCGGTAATGTCACGAATTTCCTGGGCAGCGCAAATTCCAACTATGCGCCCATGGGGACTTACCCGCACATTAATAACTGTAATATTGCCCTTGATGTTATTGATAATATCATGCCTGGCAAATTTGGTTCTGACGAGGCTTTCAGGAAAACAAGAAGGTCCGAGATATTATTTCTTCGTGCCTGGGCCTACTACCTTGTTTCAAACCAGTTAGGTGATGTTCCCTTATTGCTCAGTCCCAAGCGGGAGGATAATGGTATCTATTTTTATCCCAAAGCAAAGCTGGAAGATATTTATAAGCAGATCATTGCTGACCTGCGGTATGCTTATGAAAACCTGCCTGCAACGACACCTGACCGGGGCCGTATCACCAAATGGGCTGCGGGTCATTTGCTGGCCAAACTTTATCTTAACAGGGCTCAGGCAGCCGGTTTTCAAAACAGCAGTGAGACACACCTGAAGATGCTGTATAAAGGAAATGTAGCTACTGACCTGGATTCAGTAATTACCATTGCTTCAGAAGTCATTACAGGTAAAGGCGGAGCCGCAGGTTTGGCCCCGGACTACTGGACACTGTTTAACCCTGCTGTATCTGAAACCAACCCCCATGGAGAAGTGATCCTGGCGGCACAATTTGACATTAATGTCAGCCTTAATGGACGCTTTGGAGGCAATCGTTCCTGCAACTATCATATAGGCGACTACACTAATGCAACAGGGGTGACCCGTGTCCAGGCATATGGACGGCCATTCGGTACTTTCAAACCAACAGATTTTGCCTATGATAATTTCCGCGATAAAGTTTACGATTCACGTTACTATAAAACTTTTTCGTATGAATATGTTGGCAACATGCCTTTGAGTACCAGTACTTCTTATACATGGAATACTGCGGCTGCAACCTGGTGGAATGCCAATAAACCTGCTTCAGAACCGGCCATACCCATACCGCTTCCGGCTGCCCCGAACAATAAAAGGATATTACCCGGGAAAAGGGCCATTATTTATCTCGAAAATCAAAGAAGTGAGGCGCTTGATTCAACGATGGTAATGAGCATGCCTTTTCAATTCATGGTTCGCTGGATCGTATCATCTGTTACCGGCAGGTATTACTACCGGCTCTGGCACAATGGCGCCAATATGGGATTGGCAGCGGGTATGACTGCGCCTTATCTTTCTTCCAAAAAATATGTTGATCCGCTACGCGGGGGAAGCAGCGATGAAGCCAATTTCAACAGTGAAAATGGTACCCGTGATGCTATCCTGATGCGACTGGCAGAGACCTTCCTGATCAGGGCAGAAGCATACGGACGCAAAGGCCAGTATGCACTGGCAGTGAATGATATTAATGTACTGCGCCAACGGGCTGCGTATAAAGGAGGAGAAAGCCGTTCTGATGTATTAGTACAGTGGGAACCGCAGGCAACCCAGCTTGCTGCATCTGAAAAAGTTCCTCCATACCCTGCAATCGGAGATGCAT
The DNA here is from genome assembly GCA_036520835.1 of Chitinophagaceae bacterium. Lineage (GTDB taxonomy): Bacteria > Bacteroidota > Bacteroidia > Chitinophagales > Chitinophagaceae > VBAT01. The sequence goes on from DATDIX010000081.1 coordinate 43,148, forward strand.
TTTCAAAAATAACGGTAACTGAAGCTCATTTCACACCGGGTACGCCACAGGCAATAGCAGAAGGATATATCCCTATCGTAACATCAAAAGCAGATATGTTCGTTCATTTCATTTATAATGAAAAGGTCCGTGAGTTTCTCTCCGAAGGTATTGCCTGGGAAGACCAGCATAATGCCGGCATTCTATACGATCGTGTGATGTATCTTAACCAAATGGCGTCTGACATGACAGGGCTGTGGCCGGTAGCCTATAATACAGTCAATGGCAATGGACAGAATGGGAATGGCAAAGGGCAAATGAAAAAACATTATACATTCAGACCATGGCCGAATTCATTTCTTGTTCAGCTTACAGATGAAAACGGTTCAGTGCTGGATGCTACTGCCAGGGCAGCTTACCAGAACCCGGGATACTGATCTTTCGCTAGCAATCGAGGCAATCAAAAAAGGCCCCGGGATAGTCGGGGTCTTTTTTATTACTATAAGCAACAAATCACTCCAAGAACTAATACCTTTCAGTAACCTATTTTATTGCTATGACAAAAAACAACTTATTAGCGTTTGCCGCAGGATTGATATTCACCGGAAGCGCCTTTGCACAGCCCCGGACCGGTAATGATGTGACAACACCTTTACACGCATTGAGACCGGATTACCCGGTGCCCTATGAACCGATGAGTAAAGAAGGCATCAAAAAAGTATTGGATAAAGTGTTTAATTATCTCGATGTGGTCACTCCTGCGCAAATGATCAATAAACAGACCAATGAGGAAGTAAATGATGTTTCAAAAATTGATACCAATACAACAGTTAAGCAGGGAGATTACCGGCTCACCAGTTACGAATGGGGTGTTACTTATTCAGCGATGCTATGGACAGGAGAAACAACAGGGGATAAGCGTTATACTGATTATGTGCAGAAACGTTTTGCGTTTTTATCAGAATGGATCCCTGCGGTAAAGAGATCGGTGAAGGCGGGTATTTATAAAGGGAATAATTACCCGTTTCGCCAGCCTATAGAGCCACGGGCACTGGATGATGCCGGCGCTGTATGCGCTGCGATGATCAAAGCTCAACGCGGCGGTGTGAACAGCAATCTTCGCCCGCTGATAGATAATTATATTGACTTTGTCGCCAATAAAGAATACCGGTTGGCTGATGGTACATTAGGAAGAAACCGTCCGCAGAAAAATACATTGTGGCTTGATGACCTGTACATGGGGGTGCCTGCATTGGCGCAGATGGGAAAGCTGACGGGGGATAAAAAATATTTTGATGACGCGGTGAAACAAATAAGACAATTTGCTCAGCGCATGTTTAATAAAGAGAAAGGTGTTTATATGCACGGATGGGTGGAAAGCATGGAAACACATCCTGAGTTTCGTTGGGCAAGGGCCAATGGCTGGGCATTAATGGCGAAAGTAGAATTATTAGATGTATTACCGGAAAATCATCCCGGAAGAAAATTTGTCATTGACCAGCTAAAGGCACATGCAAAAGGGCTGGCATCCTATCAAAGCGGCAGCGGGTTCTGGCACCAGTTATTGGATAAAACTGATTCATACCTTGAAACATCGGCTACTGCGATCTATGCATATTGTATCGCCCATGCATGCTACAAAGGCTGGTTGGATCCCGTCACTTATGCGCCGATGGCAATGCTGGCATGGAATGCAGTTGCAACCAAAGTAAACGATAAAGGACAGGTGGAAGGAACCTGTGTTGGAACAGGTATGGCTTTCGACCCGGCGTTTTATTATCACCGGCCGGTGAATGTTTTTGCTGCGCATAGTTATGGTCCTGTATTGCTGGCAGGCGCTGAACTATACCGGATGATGGAGAAGAACCCGTTTAAAATAAATGATAGTTCATTGCAATACTATAAGTGAGTGGTCAGTAGTGAGTGGTGAGTGGGGGCAAAATTGCAGAGACAGTCTTTCTTTTCTGATATGGGTATAAGAATTATATGAAAATTTTACAATGGGCAATTTTGCCGGTCATCTTTATTGCAAGCCATACAGCTTTTGCACAACAACAGAAGAAGTATGTTCTATGGTATGATAAACCGGCGAAGGACTGGAATGAAGCTTTACCAATTGGGAATGGCCGTCTCGGCGCTATGATATTTGGCAGGACAGATACAGAATTGATACAATTAAACGAGCAAACACTCTGGACAGGCGGCCCGGTTGACCTGAATCCGAATCCTGATGCTCCGAAATATTTACAACCGGTAAGAGAGGCTTTATTTAAGGATAGTATTGGCCAGGCGGTTCGCTTATTACGAAAAATGCAGGGGCCTGATACGGAAATGTATCAGCCGCTGGGTGATGTTATTATTAAACAACAGTTGACCGGAAATATTACCAATTATACCCGTGACCTGGATATTACTAATGCCACATCAACTACTAAGTTCGCAGTAAATGGGGTAAACTATTCCCGTGAGATATTTTCTTCTGCACCCGACCAGGTGATCATTATCCGGGTAAAAGCAAGTAAGGCAAAGTCATTAAGTTTTACAATAGAGGTAAACCATGAACTGAAATATGAGAAACTGGTTACTCCTTTGAAAGAATTAGTACTAAAGGGGAAAGCAAGGATCACCAATGATGAAAGAAGGAAGCCTAAACCGCTGATATACGAAGACAGCGCCAATTGTGATGGCATGCGTTTTCAATTCAGGATAAAAGCGATCACGAAGGATGGAATTGTCAGCAATACGGATTCTTCATTGGTTATTTCAAATGCTACGGAAGTGCTGTTATTTGTTTCTGCAGCCACCAGCTTTAATGGCTATGATAAATGCCCGGCAAGCCAGGGAAAAGATGAAGAGAAAACAGCTTCACAATATTTGCAAAAAGCAAGTGTAAAAAAATATCAGCAATTGCTGGCAGCGCATATAAAAGATTACCAGGAATATTTTAACCGATTATCGCTTTCATTGAACAATGCGGTGGCTCCCCACCTGCCTGTTGATCAGAGGCTGGCAGCTTACCAGAAAGGAAATCCTGATTTTGACCTGGAGGAATTGTTTTTTCAGTTTGGCCGCTACCTGCTCATTTCTTCCTCAAGACCGGGGGGCATACCCGCCAACCTGCAGGGCATCTGGTGTAATAATATCCGTCCTTCCTGGCGCAGCAACTACACTACCAATATCAACCTGCAGATGAATTACTGGCTGGCGCAGCAATGTAATTTATATGAAATGGAGTTGCCGCTGATCGAACATATCAAACGGATGGCAAAGAACGGAACAGCTACGGCCAGGAATTATTACAATATGCGGGGATGGGCGGTTCATCATAACTCAGATATGTGGGCACAAACAAACCCGGTTGGCGAAGGCACCGGCGATCCTAAATGGGCCAACTGGAGTTTGGGTAGCCCGTGGCTAAGCCAGCATTTGTATGAACATTACCGGTTTACTGCGGATAAAAAATATTTAAAGGATGTCGCCTATCCATTGATGAAAAGTGCCGCTGAGTTTTGTTTGGACTGGCTGGTAGAAAAAGATGGCGTATTGGTTACGGCGCCTTCCACTTCGCCTGAAAACGTTTATTTACATCCGAATGGTTTCAAAGGAACAGTTACCATTGCTTCTGCCATGGATATGGAGATCATCTGGGACTTGTTTACCAATATAATTGAAGCGTCAGAAATTTTAAATACTGATAAGACGTTTGCTGATCTGTTAAAGGAGAAAAGAAGCAAACTGAATCCATTAAAGATCGGAAAGAAAGGAAACTTAGTGGAATGGTACGATGACTGGGAGGACGAAGAACCACATCACCGTCATGTATCCCATGCATTTGCTTTGCACCCTGGCCGGCAGATTTCTCCATTGATTGACAAAAAATATGCAGATGCTGTCACCAAAACACTTGAAATAAGAGGTGATGATGGCACCGGCTGGAGCATTGCATGGAAAATAAATTTCTGGGCAAGATTGCTGGATGGTGATCATGCGTATACTTTATATAAAAACCTGCTGCGTTTAACAAAGGAATATAGCACAGAGGTCTATACAGGCGGGGGCGGTGTCTATCCTAATTTGTTTGATGCGCATCCGCCATTCCAGATCGATGGAAATTTCGGCGCTACTGCCGGCGTTGCTGAAATGCTTGTCCAGAGCCATCTTGGTGAGATACAATTATTACCTGCCTTGCCTGCAGCCTGGAAAGATGGCCATGTAAAGGGGTTGGTAGCGAGGGGGAATTTTGAAATTGAAATGTGGTGGAAGGATGGAAAATTGTCGAAGGCATTTGTTACTTCAAAAGCAGGAGGTAAGTGCATTCTTATGACAAGAGGGCCTGTAATGATAAAATCAGCTAAACAACTTGTTGAGACAGGGCCTGCTAAAACAGGGGGCATGGAATATTATAAAACAAGTTTCAATACGCAAAAAGGATTGCGTTACGAAATTGCCATTAAGTAATGAAGACAATATTTACATCAGCTATATCATTTTTGTATTGCTTTTACTCAGGAGCTCAGCAAACCACTTTTAAATTTGATTTTGGATCAGGTAAACCTGCTGCCGGCTATATCCAGATAACGCCGGAAACAAAATTTACTTATCAAACGGGCTATGGTTTTGACCGGGGATCGGTGGTGGAGTCTGTTGACAGGGGCGGTAATGCGTTAACCGGTGATTATATTACCGGTAAAAAACCATTTTATTTTTCTGTAAAACTGCCTGATGGCAATTATGACGTCAAACTGTTACTCGGTGATGCAAAAGGAACATCGGCAACTACGGTAAGAACAGAATGCAGGCGATTAATGCTGGAAAACATCAGGACAACAAAAGGAAAAATCATTACACAAGTATTTACCGTTCATGTAAGAGACAGCCTGATAAGAAATGATGCATCAGTTGCCGTCAGCAAAGTGAGATTAAAACCGCGGGAAGTTAATCACCTGCATTGGGATAATTTATTAACGATCGAATTTAATGATTCATTACCGAAAGTGTGTGCGGTTGAAATAATACCTAATAAAACGGCCGCCACTATTTTTCTCGCCGGTAACTCTACGGTTGTTGACCAGGATCGTGAACCATGGGCTGCATGGGGACAGATGTTTCCCCGGTTTTTAATTTCTTCCAGAGTGGTGGTGGCCAATTATGCAGAATCAGGAGAAACATTAAGGGCATTCAAGGGAGAAAGAAGATTGGAAAAAATATGGAGCCTGGCAAAGCCGGGTGATTATTTATTTATCGAGTTTGCGCATAACGACCAGAAATCAGGCGGTAATCATCTCGACCCTTTTACTACGTACAAACAAACATTGAAAGAATGGATTTCTGAAGCAAAAAAAAGAAAAATGATCCCGGTTTTAGTTACATCCATGCACCGGAGGAATTTTGATTCAACTGGGCATATCATTAATACATTGCTGGAATATCCCGAAGCTGTTCGTCAAACAGGTAAAGAGGAAAATATTGCCGTGATAGACCTGAATGCCATGAGTAAAACATTATATGAAGCATGGGGGCCGGAGACATCACTGAAAGCATTTGTACATTACCCGGCCAATAGTTTTCCCAATCAACCGGAAGCACTGAAGGATAACACGCATTTCAGCCCTTATGGGGCATATGAACTGGCAAAGTGTATCGTCAGTTCTATTCAAAAGCAAAACCTGCCTTTGGCAAAATTTATCAGGAAAGAAGTAATGATGTACGACCCGGCCAAACCATTAGCGTTAGAAAAGTTTTATTGGCCGCAGAGTTCTTTTGTGAGTTTGGCAAAGCCGGACGGAAATTAGACCCATTGCCGGCTTACAGTTTTCTTATTTGAAGACCGATAAACGATTTTTATGAAACGATTTTTGATCTTATTGTTTTTTTATTCTTCCGCATTCTCCCAATCACCAGTCATCAATGTTGACCTCGGAAAAGAAGTGGGAGATATGACACCCATCTGGGCCTGGTTTGGTTATGATGAACCGAATTATACCTATATGAAGGATGGGAAAAAGTTATTGTCAGAGATAGCTGCATTAAGCCCCGTGCCGGTTTTCGTCAGGGCGCATAATTTATTAACGACAGGTGATGGCACACCTGCCCTGAAATGGGGCTCTACGAATGCATACACAGAAGATGCTGCAGGCAAACCCATTTATAACTGGACGATCGTTGACAGCATTTTTGATACGTATATACAAAGAGGGATGAAACCCCTGGCGCAAATTGGTTTTATGCCGGAAGCCCTTTCATCAAAGCCTCAGCCGTATAAACATAACTGGAAACCCGGAGCGCCTTACAAAGAAGTTTTTACAGGCTGGGCGTACCCGCCGAATGATTATAATAAATGGCGTGAACTTATTTACCAATGGGCGAAGCACTGCGTGGAGCGGTATGGGAAAAAGGAAGTGGAAAGCTGGTGGTGGGAGGTTTGGAACGAACCCAATATCCCTTACTGGCAGGGAACACAGGAAGAATTTCATAAAACCTATGATTATGCAGCCGACGGTTTGCGCAAAGTATTACCCACAGCCAGGATCGGGGGTTGTAATATTACCGGTGGCGGATCAAAATTTTTGTCGGCCTTTATCAAACACTGCCTGGATGATACCAATTATGCAACGGGTATGATCGGCTCACCGCTGGATATGGTATTGTTTCATGCAAAGGGCCAGCCGAGAGTCGTGAACGGAACCGTGGTGATGAATGTCGGCACACAAATGCGCAACATACGGGATGCAATGAAGACGGTCAATGAATTTCCTTCCCTGAAAAATATCCCCCTGGTCATTGGTGAATCTGATCCCGAAGGTTGTGCTGCCTGCGGTATGAGCACTAATCCTGAGAATGCCTATCGCAACGGTACGATGTATTCCAGTTATACAGCGGCATCGTTTGCCCGCAAGTATTTACTGGCAGATGAACATAAAGTGAACCTTATCGGTGCCGTGTCCTGGTCTTTTGAATTTGAAAACCAGCCCTGGTTTGCGGGTTTTCGTGACCTGGCTACCAATGGGGTTGATAAACCGGTGCTGAATGTATTTCGCATGTTTGGGATGATGAAGGGAAAACGGGTAGCCGTAAACGGCAACAGGATGTATGACCTTAAAACATTTGTTGACTCCAGTGTGCGGGGCCAGGCCGATATCGGTGCGATAGCTGCGAAAGATAAACGGTCTGTGACGATCATGGTATGGAATTATCATGATGAAGATAAGCAGGATGCGGGGGAAGAGATAGCCATAAATGTAGAAGGGCTACCTGCTGCAACAGTAACTCTTACGGAATACCGTATAGATAGTGAACACAGCAATTCCTATGAAGTATGGAAGAAAATGGGTTCGCCGCAAAACCCGGCAGCGGAACAAATTGCAATATTGGAGAAAGCAGGACAATTGCAGGCGATGAACAAACTTGTGAGGATAACTACTGTAAATGGAAAAGCAATGATAAAACTTAGCTTGCCGGGACAGGGAGTATCATTGCTGAAGTTGAGCTGGTAATTTTTGGCCAGGCTATAGTGCTGCTATGGGCTTTCGTTGCAGTTTACCCGGAACACTGAACAAAGCGAAAGAGAAATAGAAAAGTACTCTTGTATGTCCCGTAATTCTATTCAGCATATTCGAAGTGGATTTAATGTTCCGGCGGAACATCTCGTGTGTAAAGGAACAAGACGGCATTAATGGCATTCCGTAGGAACGCAGGTGCAAAATTCTTTGGAGGTTTTGCATTTAACTGCCAGAAGCAAGCACGAAACGTTCCGATGGAAAGTTCAGAACCTTTTTGCTTGATGCGATTACCCATGAAATGTCTCTACGGGACATGGAAGGCTTGGTTAAGGGGAATATTGAAAATCAGGTAAGTTTGAAAAAGAGTATTATGGATCTAATTGACTACCTGTATTATAATAAAGATAGCAGCATGAAGCGGGTAGTGATGGCCCCGGAAGGGGTGAAGCCGGTATAGTGAGTAACAAGGAACTTAATTTTTTAAAACTAATGTTCTGCTTACAGTCAAACTACAATAAAGTATAAAAAATGAAATGTAAAACCGGGATCATTTTTTTTGTAATATCTCTTATTGTTTTGTTTGGCTTTATGCCCGGCAAGGAAAAGATCCCCCAATTGGGCATTGTAGCGCCATTAGAACAGGATAGCCTTGTTTACGCATCGGGCTTTCGGATGATTGGCGAATCGGTAGGCAGAATGCTTTCTCCATCATTAACAGAAGAGCAGTTCCAGCTAAACCTGGCACGGATAAAAAAGGCAAAATGCAAAGTTTTTCTGTGTAATATTTTCTTCCCGGCGAGTATAAAAATTGCTGGACCTGATGTTAACGAGAACCGGGTATTAGGTTATGCCGACACAGTTTTTTCAAGAGCAAAAAGAGCAGGGATCCCCTTTATTGTTTTAGGCAGTGGCGGCGCCCGCAGAATTCCTGAAGGTTATGATGCGCAAAAGGCACAGGCAGATTTTGCCCTGTTATGCCGTAAGCTGGCCATAGTTGCAGGCAAGTATGGAATTATGATTGCTCTTGAAAGCCTGCAAGCTGCGGAAACAAATTTCCTGGTCACACTACAATCCGCAGCAGAAGTAGTCAGAACAGCCAATCATCCTAATTTTAAACTGAATGCGGATATTTTCCACATGATGAGGGAAGGAGAATCGCCGCAAAGTATTGTTGATGCCGCAGATGTTCTGGCTTACTGTGAAATTGCAGAAAAGCAAAAGCGGTCACTGCCCGGGGTACAGGGTGATGATTTCAAGCCTTATTTACGGGCTTTACGGAAAGCAAAATATAAGGGCCATATTTTTATCGAAGGGAATACCAGTGATCCCGGCAATGATATGCCACTATCTTTTAAATATCTTATCCGGCAGCTCCGGGAGGTATATGCCGAATAAGAAAAAAGGTAAAGCGGCAGGCGCTTTAACTATCAGGACTGTACAGGATACAAAAGAGGCTGCGATACCCTTACTTTATAGACTAAAGATTGCTTGATATGAAGACTTTAACTTTCCGGCTGGCTATTTGCCTGCTCCTCCTCAGTTTCACCTTATACTCTAAGTTTGTATTTACCCAGCCTGTCATGGAAACCGGCGGCCAAAAGATGCCGGATGAATGGATAGATAAATCAACAGGTCATAAGGTTGTCAAATTGACAAGAAAAGAAGGCAGCAACTACAGTTTCTACTTTCACAATAATCCATTTATTGGCAACAAAATGGTTTTTTATAATACCTCGCCCCAAAAACCGGAAGAGCAAGCAGCTAAAGTGGAAATTAGTAATACCAGCGCAAGGAACCGGCAGATTCATATAGTGGATTTAAAAACACTGGAGATTGAGCAGCTCACTTATCATACAACAGCAATGACCGGTGAAATTGTTTCTGCCAAAACAAAAGAAATTTTTTTCCAGGTAAAGGACAGTGTATTTTCTGTTGATATTACAACAAAGAAAGAAACACTGGTGTATGTTTTCCCGGCAGACTTTAAGGCAAATATAACCTGTGTTAATGCTGACGGGACATTGCTGGCCGGCGCCAAATCAAGCGACGAGGAAAAAGAATTGTTTAAAAAATATCCCGGCAAATCAAGCTACTTCAATATTATCTACGAGGCTAAATTGCCCCGCACTTTATTCACTATTGATATAAAAAGCAAACAGCTGAATAAATTGCATACGGACAGCGCCTGGCTTAATCATGTACAGTTTTCAGCAGCGGACCCCAACTTATTAATGTTTTGCCACGAAGGCCCCTGGCATAAGGTAAACAGGATCTGGACGATTGATGTAAAAACAAAACAGGTAACACAGATCCATAAACGGGTAATGGATATGGAAATAGCCGGGCATGAATGGAGCAGTGCAGATGGTAAAATAATATGGTATGATCTGCAACAGCCAAGAGGCACTACCTTTTTTATAGAAGGGCATCATGTAAAAACAGGTCAAAAAACAAAGTATGAGTTACAAAGAAATGAATGGAGCATACATTTCAACAGTACAAAGGATAATAAGCTATTCTGCGGAGATGGTGGCGACCCTGGCCAGGTAGCAAAGGCGCCGGATGGTCAGTGGATTTATTTATTTACTCCTGAAGGAGATAAATTTACTTCAAAGAAATTGGTTAACATGAAAAACCACAAATACAGTTTAGAGCCTAATGTGCATTTCAGCCCGGATGAAAAATGGGTCATATTCAGGGCCAACTTTGAAGGAGAGACGAATGTGTATGCGGTGGCATTGTGAATGGTGAGTAGTGAATGGTGAATGAGCCTTCGCTTTCCGGAGACATTGACAATTACCGGGTATTTCGAAAGTGCTGAGTAGCGATTTAATGTTGATATGGTAGTTATGAAGTTGAGTAAAGATATGCAATGCCGCTCCCTCTCCAACCGGAGAGGGAGAAGGAGGGTGGGGCCGTAATTCTGTAGCTTGCTATATAAATAATATCTCAATGAAGAAAGTCATTTTGTATGCATTAGCGCTTTTATGCTTCATACCATGCGTTGCCCAAAACAAGGATTATGCTTTTCGTGCCGTTCCATTCACCAGCGTTAAACTGACAGATAATTTCTGGCTTCCACGGATCAAGATCAATCATACTGTAACGATACCTGCCTCCTTTGAACGTTGTGATAAAACAGGAAGAATAAAGAATTTCATCATGGCAGCTGAAAAAAGCGGTAAGTTCTGTACTACTTACCCTTTTGATGACACAGATATTTATAAGACCATCGAAGGGGCTTCCTTTTCACTGAGCCTTTTTCCTGACAAGAAAATGGAAGCTTATATTGATTCATTGATCACTATCATTGGTAAAGCGCAGGAGCCGGATGGCTATTTATATACTGCCCGGACTATTAACCCGCTTGATCCGCATAAGTGGGCAGGCAATGAAAGATGGGTAAAAGAACGGGAATTGAGTCATGAGTTGTACAACTCGGGGCATTTATATGAAGCGGCAGCAGCCCATTTCCAGGCAACCGGTAAAAGAAACTTGCTGGATATTTCTTTAAAGAACGCTGATCTTGTCTGTGCTGTTTTCGGTCATGATAAAATGCATGTAGCTCCGGGTCACCAGGTAATTGAAATGGGATTGGTGAAGTTGTATCGCATTACCGGTAAAAAGGAATACCTCGAAACGGCTAAATACTTTATTGAAGAGAGGGGACACTACAAGGGGTATGATGCTAAAAATAAAGACGTATGGAAAAATGGTGCTTACTGGCAGGATCATATTCCGGTGGTAGACCAGAAAGAAGCGATCGGGCATGCCGTACGTGCCGGGTATTTGTATGCAGCAGTAGCAGATATTGCTGCTTTAACCGGTGATGAAAAAATGCTGAATGCCATAGATAGTATCTGGGTAAATATGGTGTCTAAAAAGATCTATGTGCAGGGTGGAGCAGGAGCGGTAGGCAGCGGTGAACGATACGGGGATAATTATGAGTTGCCGAATGCCACCGCTTACAACGAAACCTGTGCAGCTATTTCAAATGTGTATTGGAATCAGCGGATGTTTCAATTGCACGGTGATTCAAAATATATTGATGTGCTGGAAAAGATATTGTACAACGGTTTGATATCAGGTGTGGGATTAGATGGCAAGTCTTTTTTCTACACTAACGCCATGCAGATCACTAATAGCCGTAAGCATAGGGATATGGAAGGAGAACGTTCTGGCTGGTTTGAATGTTCCTGCTGCCCGACCAATGTATGCCGTTTGTTACCATCGGTGCCAGGTTATATGTATGCGCAGAAAGATGAGAAAGTGTTTGTCAATCTTTTTGCCAACAGTGATGCTTCGTTGACAGTATTGGGAAAACCAGTCAGCATCAGTCAGCAGAATAATTATCCCTGGGATGGCGATCTGAAATTTAGGGTATCGCTAAAATCAACATTCGCGTTTACCTTATTGGTTCGTATTCCGGGATGGACGCAGAATACTGCAATCCCATCTGACCTTTATTCATTCGAAAATAGTTCGGATAAAAAAGTAACGATAAAACTCAATGGTAATCCGGTTGAGTATAATATGGAAAATGGCTATGCAATACTGAATAGGACATGGAAAAAGAATGATGTGGTGGAAGTAAGCCTGCCGATGGAAGTTCGCCGGGTGATCGCCAATGAGAAATTGAAAGAAGATGCTGGAAAGATCGCTTTGCAGCGTGGCCCCATCATGTATTGTGCCGAATGGGCCGACAATAATGGGAGGGTATCCAATATAGTATTACCGGCTGCGATTGTTCTTACTCCGGAGTATAAACCCGGTATGCTGAATGGCATTACTATATTAAAAGGCGAAGCCACGGCGATCATTACCGATACAAAGGGAAATAAAGTAAATACCGTCAAACAGCCATTCACGGCCATTCCGTACTATTCATGGGCCAACAGGGGTAAAGGTGAAATGACGGTCTGGTTCCCTGAAACTATAAAAGACATAGAGATCATTACTTATTAAAGTTTGTCCATCATGCTCAAAAGAATTCTTCTGTCCTTCCTGGTATTATTTCCTGCCATAATAATACAGGCGCAGATCAAATGGCCGGCTGTAAACAAAACCACCAAACCCTGGACTAGATGGTGGTGGGAAGGCAGCGCTGTGAATAAAAAAGATCTGACCTGGAACCTGGAGCAATACCAGAAAGCGGGATTAGGTGGTGTAGAGATAACGCCGATCTATGGTGTGTATGGTTACGAAAAGCAGTTCATTGATTTTTTATCGCCGCAATGGATGCAGATGCTGGTGCATACATTAAATGAATCAAAGCGGCTTGGACTGGGAGTTGACCTGGCCAATGCTACCGGCTGGCCATTCGGCGGACCGTGGACAACAGAAGCAGATGCGAGTAAGGCCATTCACCATAAAACCTATATGGTAAATGGAGGAGAACGTTTAAGCGAAGCCATAGAGTACAAATGGCCGGCATGGGTAAGAACAGCCAATAACAAGCCGGCGGATGCTGGTATGATCGGGCGGCCTGTTTATACAAATAAAAATTTACAGGAGCTGGCGCTGGACCAGATGCAGTATGCAGGCAAGCTACCATTGAAGGCCCTGGTGGCTTATTCAGAAGGACAGGCTATTGATCTTATAAAGAATGTCGATGAAAATGGTAAACTGGACTGGACGGCCCCGGCCGGCAAATGGACATTGTACGCATTGTTTGAAAACCTGCATGGAAAGATGGTGGAAAGAGCGGCCCCGGGTGGCGAAGGTTATGCTATTGATCATTTTTCGGCAACGGCTGCGAGAAACTATTTTAAAAAATTTGATGAGGCATTCAAAGGATATGATCTTTCCTATCTCCGTGGTTTTTTCAATGATTCGTATGAAGTGGATGATGCAAGGGGACAGGCCAACTGGACATCCGGCTTCTTTGATGAATTCAAAAAACGAAAAGGGTATGATATAAGGGAGCATTTGCCCGCATTGTTTGGAAAGGGTGAAGCGGATAAGAACCGCCGGGTGATCTATGACTATCGTTCGGTGATAGATGAATTGATACTGGATAATTTTACCAAAGAGTGGAAGAAATGGGGAGCCTCCAGGGGAAAGATATTGCGCAATCAATCACATGGCTCGCCGGCCAATACATTAGACCTTTATAGCGTGGTGGATATTCCCGAAACAGAAGGCAATGATATACTACGTTTCAAGTTTGCTACATCGGCTGCCAATGTCACCGGCAAGAAACTGGTTTCTTCCGAATCGGCTACATGGCTAAGTGAACATTTTTTTTCTTCATGGGGTGATGTGAAGAAGGCTATAGATCTTTATTTTCTCGGTGGCGTGAATCATATCTTTTATCATGGGACTGAGTATTCACCCAAAGATGCACCCTGGCCGGGATGGTTATTTTATGCAGCGGTGCATTTTCAGCCCACCAACCCGCAATGGAAGGATTTCCCTGCGTTGAATACGTATATCACAAGGGTGCAAAGTTTTTTGCAACAGGGGAAACCGGATAATGATGTGTTGCTGTATTACCCGCTGGCTGATCGTTATTCAGAACCCGCAACGGGAACTACTTTATTGCAACATTTTGATGGAATGGAAAGGAATTTTGAGAATACTGATTTTGAACACGTTTCTAAATGGATGGTGGATAAAGGGTATAGTTTTGATTTTTTTTCCGACAGGCAATTGCTAAACTTTACTGTGGTGGGGAATAAAATTATAAGTGGTGGAAATAGTTATAAAGCTATTTTGCTGCCGGCCAATAAGCTGATTCCCGGGAGGTCTTTTATGATACTATCAGGTCTTGCAAGAAAAGGAGCCACTATTCTTTTTTACAAAGACCTGCCCACTGGTACTCCCGGATACAGTGATATGAGAGGCGAGAGCATGAAATATTATTCGGCATTAAATGCGGCCTCTTTTACAGAGGCAGGTAGCCTGAAAACAGCAGTAATAGGTAAGGGTAAATTCATTGTCAGCAATGATCTGGATGTTTTAATGGGTAACGCCAAAGCAAGAAAAGAAAGTTATGCCGAAAAAGGATTGTCTGTTCTCCGGAGAAAAAATGCGGATGGAACAGTTTATTTTATTAACAACAGGACTGACAAAGGGTTTAGTGACTGGATAGAATTAAGCGGGAACCCCGTTTCCGTGGCTTTGTTTGATGCCATGACCGGGAAAAGCGGGCTGGCAAAATGGAGAAAGAATGATAAAGGCGGATTGGAAGTAATGATTCAGTTGCAGTCTTATGAATCCGTGATCATTCAATCATACAATTCGAAAAAGACCGGGGCTGCCTATCCATACGCAGAAGTGGCCGGCCAATCACAGGAAATAAAAGGAGACTGGACTCTTGAATTTATAGATGGTGGCCCTTCGCTTCCTTCAAGAGCAACCATCAGTAAATTAGGCTCATGGACGGACCTCGACAACGAGGAAGTCTATAATTTTTCCGGGACCGGGAAGTACTCCATTTCATTTACAACGCCAGCCGGTACTGCCGGTTCATGGATACTGGATCTTGGAAAAGTGAATGAAACAGCCGAAGTAATATTAAATGGTAAAAAGGTGGCAACACTTATCGGGCCGGTATTTCAATGTGTGATACCGGCTTCTGCGTTGCAGCCAAACAACAGGCTGGAAATAGTAGTCGCCAACCTGATGATCAACCGGATTGCCTATATGGACCGCAATAACATTCCGTGGAAGATATTTTACAATACCAATATGCCGGCCAGGCGAAGAGAGAATGTAAAGAATGGTTTGTTTGATGCATCCGGGTTGAAGCCTTTTCCGTCCGGGTTATCGGGGCCTGTCACCTTAACACCGGTCAAGTAACACATGAAAGCAACCTGCCTGTTTCTTTTCTTTTTTTGGGCAATGGCCTTTGGCGCCCATGCGCAGGGGAAAGCTGTTCCCAAACCTTTGTATGATGATCCTGTTTATCACGGTGCCGCTGACCCGGTGATCATCTATAATAAACAAAAGAAAAAATGGTGGATGCTTTATACTAACCGTCGGGCTTCTATCAATGATTCAACCGTGCAATGGGTACACGGCACAAGGATCGGTATTGCGGAAAGTAAGGATGGCAGAACATGGAAATATGTTGATACTTGTAATATCAATTATCGTCCTGATGAAGGCTATACACACTGGGCGCCTGATGTGACCGAACATAAAGGTGTTTATCACATGTACCTGACCTACGTGCCGGGAACATTTAAGGACTGGAACCACCCCCGTGTCATCGTCCATCTCACCAGTAAGGATCTCTGGAAATGGGAATACCAATCAACCTTAAAACTGGTGAATGAAAAAGTGATTGACGCATCTGTGTATAAAGTAAATGATACAACCTGGCGGATGTGGTATAATAATGAACGGGATGGTAAAAGTATCTGGTATGCCGATAGTAAAGACCTGTACAACTGGACAGATAAAGGAAAAGCCATTGCAGAAAGGGGAGAAGGGCCTAAAACTTTTTTTTGGCAGAACAAATATTTTATGATTGTAGATGCATGGAAGGGAATGGAAGTTTATTCAAGCGATGATTTATTGAAATGGACGAAGCAGCCGTCAAGGATATTAGAAGAACCTGGTAAGGGAAAGGATGATCAGGCCATCGGCGGGCACTGTGATGTGGTTGTTAATGGCGATAAAGTTTATGTTTTTTATTTTACACATCCCGGCAGAAGAAAGGATAAGCCTGCTTCAAGAGGCTCTTTTGATGATAAACGTAGTGTCATCCAATTGGCGGAGTTGCATTATATAAATGGTGAGATCACCTGTGACAGGGATGCGCCTGTCATGATCAGTCTAAAGCATAAATAAAACAGCGTATGAAAATAGTTCAATATGGCGCAGGTCTTTTTATTCTCCTGGCCTGTTTTAATTCTTTCTCGCAGCAAAAGCAAATTCAATACTTGTCCGGCACAGATGCTACCCATACGGTGAAATGGGATTTCTATTGTACGGCCGGCCGCAACAGCGGCGCCTGGGGAAAGATAGAAGTACCATCCTGCTGGGAGCAACAGGGCTATGGTAATTATAATTATGGCCGTGATTATAGAACGAACGGTAAGAATGCACGGTTTTATGATGAGAAAGGGATGTATAAATACCAGTTTAAGGTTCCTGCATCATGGAAAGGAAAGAACATAAATATTGTTTTTGAGGGCAGCATGACGGATACGGAAGTAAAGATCAATGGTAAATCCGCAGGAACCATTCACCAGGGAGCTTTTTATCGTTTTAAGTATGATGTTTCATCGCTTTTGGTTTTTGATAAACCTAATACACTGGAAGTGACGGTAAGCAAGATGAGTGCCGATGCCAGTGTAAACAATGCGGAACGGCTGGCCGATTACTGGGTATTTGGCGGCATATTCCGCCCTGTGTTTTTAGAAGCAACGCCAAAGCAGTATATAGATTACGTGGGCATAGATGCAAAGGCGGATGGAAAATTTGCCATGCAGGTATGGCCAAAGGGATTAACCCAAAATTCCTTTGTAGTAACTACCATCACTGACGTAAATAAAAAAACAGTATCAACTGTAAAAACCCCTGTTTCAAAATCAGGTGAGAATATTATTGTCAATGCACAGGTTCAAAATATAAAGCAATGGACTTCTGAAACGCCCAGCCTCTATAATGCAAATGTGGTTTTACAAGATGCTTCCGGAAAAAAGCTGTACGAACTCAATGAAAAATTCGGTTTCAGGACAATTGAAATAAAATACGGGCAGGGAATTTATATTAACGGCACACAGGTAAAATTCAAAGGGGTGAACCGTCATTGTTTCTGGCCGGAGACAGCAAGGTCTTTATCAAAGGAAAATGAATTACAGGATGCCTTGCTGTTGAAGGAAATGAACATGAATGCAGTTCGTTGTAGTCACTATCCTCCGGATAAATACTTTTTACAAGTCTGTGATTCGCTGGGTATTTATGTATTGGATGAACTGGCAGGATGGCAAAAGTTTTACAGCACTAAAGCCGGTGAACCATTGGTAAAAGAAATGGTATTGCGTGATATGAACCATCCATCCATTATTTTTTGGAGTAATGGTAACGAGGGCGGGCATAATAAGGAGCTGGATGATGATTATGGTCTTTATGACTTTTCAAAACGACCTGTTATCCATTGTCATCACCGGCCGGGCAACCAGTTCAATGGTATTGATTGCAACCACTATGAAGATTATTACAGTACTCAGAGGATATTAAATGATTCGTTGATCTACATGCCAACTGAAATGTTACATGCACAGGATGATGGCGGCGGCGGTGCCGCCATGGAAGATTTCTGGGAGCTTCACTGGAAATCACAAAAGTCAGGCGGCGTTTTTATATGGGCCATGGTGGACGAAGCTGTGGTACGTACTGACCTGAACGGTGCATTGGATGCAAATGGTTTGAATGCAAATGATGGTATTCTTGGCCCTCACAGGCAAAAGGAAGGAAGCTTTTATGCGCTTAGGGAAATATTTTCTCCTGTCAAATTGAATTTGCCTGTTCAGCTACCGGCTGATTTTAACGGAAAAATTGAGTTGGAGAACCGTTTTCATTTTCTGAACACCACGCAGTGCACTTTTTATTGGGCCTTGGTTGATTTCAGTAAGCCCTTTGACCGTTTTGACGGCTATGTAGTAAAACAAAAGGGAACGATCTCTGCCGCATCTGTTGATCCCACTAAGCAAGGTGTTTTGCAATTAAGCCTGCCGGCTGATTTTAAAAATTACGATGCTTTGGTGATTGTTGCGAGGGATAATTTTGGGAAAGAAATATATAAGTGGACCACGGTAATAAAAGATAACAAAGAGATGATCAAAGATCTTGTCACAGCAAAAAATGATTCAACATCGGTAAAGGAGAATGACAGCACTTATATTCTTTCCGGTGGTGAAATAAACGTAACATTGGATAAAAAAACAGGTAACCTGGTAACCACCCGCAACACTTCCAGTGATTATATTCTTTCTTTTAATAACGGACCTGTTTTGGTAAAAGGCAATGCAGCTCTCACCGGGAGCAAAGCTTACAAAGAAGGCAATGAACAGGTAGTAGAGTTTTCTTATAGTGGTAATATGAAATATGCGAAATGGAAGATCAATGCCAGTGGATGGACGGCATTGGAATATGAGTATAGCGTGGAAGGAGACCAGCCGTTCACAGGCATTAGTTTTAATTACCCGGAGAATTATGTTTTATCCAGCCGCTGGCTCGGCAAAGGGCCATCCCGGCAATGGAAAAACCGCTTGAAGGGAACCGAAATAAATGTGTGGCAGAATATTTATAATAATTCGCATACAGGTTATTCACCCATTGTTTATCCTGAGTTCAAAGGTTATTATGGCGAAGTGTCATGGATGGAACTAAGTACGGTACAGGGCAAGTTATATATTGCAAGCCCCGATCCCGGTTTGTTTGTGCGCCTTTTTGATTTTTATGCATTGAGTGATGCTGTTAAACCGCATCCGGAAGTTCCATTAGGCAATATTTCATTTTTAGATTGTATTCCGCCGATCGGTACTAAACTGGCGCTGGGTCTTACTACTAATACAAGAGTGTATGGCCCGCAAAGTGAATTGAACCATGTAAGCGGCAGCAAGAAACGGACTTTGTATTTTTATTTTGGTTTGCCAAAGACGACGGATAGTAAGGAGCAGTATAGCAGACCGGCGGTGGATAATGTCTTCTGAGAATGATGAATTAAGAATTATGAATTATGAATGAGCCGTTGACAGGTTTAAAATGAAAGCGACATTACTAATAGGATTATGTTTTTGTGTGATGTTCACCCATGCACAATCATCCGGGGATACAGCATGGTGGCATGGCAAAGAAAGAACTATTCGTTATCGTCCGCAGGGAACAGATTTTGTGACAGAGAATGGCAAAAGAAGATTTGTAAGGGCTTTATATGGCACCAATACCGCCTTTCGTGTGGAAGCTGGCGACCTGCCTGAGTTTGCTTTATATATGCCGGGTATGGGTGGCAATTTACAATTTGGAATTATCGCAGGGGATAAAAATAAATGGCTGATTGATGCACAGAAGGTAAAAGCTGTTTACAGGCCGGGCAGTATGTTGTATGAAATTGAGGATGCTTTGCTGGGCAATGGTAAACTGTTTATTGCCGTCCTGGCCCTTAGCAATGCTGAGGGAATGGTGCTGAAAATGAGATCAGAAAATATTGCAGATAATGTACAACTGGTTTGGGTATATGGCGGGGCATCAGGGAAAAAATTTTCAAGAGATGGCGATATAGGCGCCGACCCGGAATCTTCTTTTTATTTAAAGGCTGAAAACTGTGTTGACAACCGTTACCAATTGTCCAATGAAAAGTTTATTCTTACTTATGGCACCGGCAAAGTGCTGACTGAAGAAGAGCGATATGAAATACAAACAAAATCAGAAAGCCAACTGGCCGGCGAAATACCAAAGGATGCCAAAAGAATAACCGGTTTCTATCCACCGGCTTCTTCAGCCAGGCTGATGGATGCTTCCGATTTGGAGAAAGCATTCAGCGCCGGTGATACGGCTAAAAAGGATTTTTGTATAACCGGTAAACTTATATTAAAAAATACAGAAGACTATTTTCTTTTGCATAACACGATCACTCCTGTTTCCAAAAGTCCTAGAGAAGAATTTAATGATGCTGAATTGGCAAGACAAAAACTTGCTGAACGTATCCAGGTAAAAACCCCCGATAAATATTTGAATACGCTGGGTGGAGCATTGTCTGTAGCAGCAGATGCAATCTGGGAAGAACCTACTTATATGCATGGCGCTGTTGCATGGCGTATGCGCTTGCCCGGTTGGCGTGGGGCTTACGTGGCGGACCCGCTGGGCTGGCACGACAGGGCAAGGACACATTTTGATGCCTATGCAAAATCACAGTTAACAACACCCGCAACAAGCGGTGTCGTGATGGATACGGCATTAAATCTTGCGAGACATATCGAGAAAGTCGGGACACAGCTATTCAGTGATGGATATATCACCCGAAACCCAAACGGGTATGTCGGGGCGCATCACTATGATATGAACCTGGGTTTTATTGACCAGTTGATTAATCATTTTAATTATACAGGCGATACAGCGTATGTAAAAAAAATGTGGCCATTATTAAAAAGACATCTTGCCTGGGAAAAGAAAAATTTCGATGCGGACGGCGATGGTTTATATGATGCGTACGCAGCGATATGGGCGAGCGATGCGATGCAATACAGTGGCGGAGGAGTTACACATTCCAGTGCATATAATTACCGTGCCTTTAAAGAAGCGGCCCGGCTTGCAAAACTGGTTGGTGAAGATGGCAGCCCGTATGAAAAAGAAGCCGGTATAATTCTGAATGCCATCAATAAAAATTTATGGATGGCTGATAAAGGATGGTATGCTGAGTACAAAGATTTGCTGGGAAATAAATTATTGCATCCTGCTGCAGGTTTGTGGACCATTTACCATGCAATAGACAGTAAGGTGCCCGATGCATTTAAAGCTTACCAGAGTCTGCGGTATATTGACCAGTATATCCCGCATATACCGGTGCGGGCAAAAGGGTGGGATGAAAAAGATCTATACCTGCTAAGTGAAACCAACTGGCAGCCTTATACCTGGAGTTTGAATAATGTGGTGTTTGCAGAGAACCTGCATACGGCATTGGCTTACTGGCAGGGTAACAGAAGTGAAGAGGCGTTCAAACTCTGGCGCAGCACTATTTTAGAAACTATGTATTTGAGTGCAGGCCCGGGAAATTTTCAGCAATTAAGTTTCTATGATGCCATAAGGGGCGAATTGTACAGGGATTTTGCAGATGGGCTGGGAATGACAGCAAGAACCCTGGTGGAAGGTTTATTCGGTATTCAGCCTGATGCATTGAATAAACGACTGGTGATAAAGCCGGGTTTCCCGGAAGCATGGGACAATGCGGCCATACAAACACCGGATATCAGTTTTGATTTTGCGAGAACAGGCGACAAAGAAGTTTATACTATCAAACAGAATACTTACCGGCGTCTCAATTTGCAGGTAATCATTCCTGCACTGAAAGAGAATGTTGCTGAAGTACTGGCAAATGGTAAGCCTGTTAAATGGAAAGCTATTTCAAATATGGTAGGAAAACCAGCAATTGAAATTGTTTTGCCGGTGCAGGACAATTATAAGATCACTATTGCATGGAAGGGAAACAAGCTTGGCCAGGTTTTTTATCGTAAGGAGCTTTATAATTTCGAAACCTTTGTTGCCGACTCCAAAATCTTATCTGGTTTCGAATTATATGACCCCCAAAAAGTACTTACAAAAGTATCAGTGGGGAAAAATTTTCTTTCAGGAAAGTTTAATCAACGGGGAGGGCATAAAACCCTTTTTATAAAAACAAAGCAAGGGGCATTTGCCTGGTGGCAGCCGGTTAATATTTATATTATCGAACAATATCCTGCAGTTGCAACGAAGCTTATAAATGAAAAAAATGTTTTTGAAAAGATTGACCTGGCCTCATCCTTCAACGATCCGGTTACAAAAATTTTTAAAAACAAATACCTCTCGCCAAGACCGGTATCTCCGACATTGCAATTACCGGTGCAGGGCATTGGCAACTGGGCTTATCATTCTGTGCAGGTAAATATTTCCGACAGTGGCTTAAGATCAATAGCAGGGGCTAAAAATGAGATCAGCACTTCAACCGGTATTCCTTTTCAAACTCCCGGCACTGCCGGTTCAAAAAATATCGTGTTTACATCCATGTGGGATAATTATCCTGATTCTGTAATTATCCCGGTAAAAGGTAATGCATCAAATGTTTACCTTCTCATGGCCGGTAGCACTAATCCTATGCAAAGCAGGGTGGTGAACGGGGAAATTACTATTAACTATACGGATGGCACCTCAGATAAGCTGGAGCTGAAAAACCCCGAAAACTGGTGGCCCATCGAGCAGGATTATTTTGTAGATGGCTTTGCCTTTACTACGGAAGCACCTAAGCCCATCCGCATTGCTTTAAAAACCGGGAAAGAAATTCAGCCGGACTATAAGTATACATCCATCCGGGGATTTTCTAATTTCGGAATTGATGGCGGAGCTGCAACAGTACTTGATATGCCGCTTGATAATAGGAAACAACTAAAAAACCTTGTGTTGAGAGCCGTAGCCAATGATGTTGTCGTTGGTTTGATGGCAGTAACACTGGTTAGATAACCGGTGTATTTCTTTTGAGCCGGAAAGCTTTAATTTGTAGTATGAAACAAAATATTCTTATCGGGCTACTATTCATCACTCCCTGTGCGGTTGCGCAGGACAGCCTTTCGAAATTCACGGAAGTATGGACACCTGTTCCCCGCGTCGTAACGCCAGGTACAACGGCTGCAGATGCACCATCGGATGCAGTTGTTCTTTTTAAAAATAAAAAAGATACGACCAACTGGATACAGGATAATGGTAAGCCATTTGCCTGGAAGGCCGAAGATGGTTTTGTTACCGTTACATCAGCCGGCGCAATACGCACCCGGCAAAGTTTCGGGGATTGCCAGTTGCATATCGAATGGCGGACACCGGCAGAAGTAAAGGGCAACGGGCAGGGCCGTGGTAATAGCGGTATCTTTTTAATGAGCCGTTATGAGCTGCAGGTGCTGGATTCCTACAATAATCCTACGTATTCCAATGGACAGGCAGGTAGTATTTATAAACAGCATATTCCGTTGGTCAACGCTTGTCGTCCGCCGGGTGAATGGCAGACCTATGATGTACTTTTCACAGCACCGCAATTTTATCCTGATGGTTCGGTAAAATCACCGGCAAGAATAACTGTTTTTCAAAATGGTATATTGGTGCAAAATAATGTGGAGATATTCGGTGGTACAAGATATATCGGGGTAGCCCGTTATGAGAAGCATGGAACAAAAGAACCCCTGCTACTGCAGGACCATGGCAACCCGGTCAGCTTCCGCAACGTCTGGATCAGGGAACTATAACTTTTATTTCAACCTGTGTTTATGATCAATCGTTTAATCATAACATGTATCTGTCTGGCTATTGTTACGGCTGCTGCAGCACAACCGGATACAGGAAAAGTGTATCTCTTTTCTTATTTTAAGGATAATGGAAAAGATGGCCTGCACCTGGCCTACAGCTATAACGGGTACCGGTTTATTGCATTAAAGAATGACAGTTCTTTTTTACAACCTGTTCTCAGCAAAGATAGTTTGATGCGTGACCCTTGTATTATACGGGGAGCCGACAATAAATTTCACATGGTATGGACTGTAAGCTGGAATGATAAAGGGATCGGCTATGCTTCATCACCTGATCTTATCAAGTGGAGCGAACAGCAATATATACCCGTGATGGCACATGAGGATTCGGCCAGGAACTGCTGGGCGCCGGAAATAACCTATGACGCAAAGAAGAAACTGTACATGATCTACTGGGCCACTACCATTGCCGGAAAATATCCTTCAGATACAGCCGTGGAAAGAGGATATAACCACCGGTTGTATTATGTAACGACAAAGGATTTTAAAAAATTCAGCAAGGCAAAATTGTTATACGACCAGGGTTTTAATGTGATTGATGCGAGTATTGTCCCTGATGGTGACAAATTCATCATGTTCCTGAAAGATGAGACAAGGTATCCGCCACAAAAGAATATACGGGTGGCAACAAGTACCAAACTCACAGAAGGATATGGGTTCCCTTCTTTTCCAATCACCGGCAATTATTGGGCAGAGGGGCCTACTGTTGTTAAAACAGGCGATCAATGGGTCGTTTATTTTGATAAATACCGTGATCACAAATACGGCGCTGTGGCTTCAAAAGACCTTACCCGGTGGGAAGATGTATCAGATAAACTCAGGATGCCTCCCGGGATCAGGCATGGCACTATCCTTACCATAACCAGGAGCGAATTGGCTGTTTTACTGAAGTGATTATTAACAGGATGCTTCAGGACGGACGGCTGACATTAACAAGATACTTTTAGTGTTCAAGATTGCCATGCCATGATACATGCCCGCCTGATTACAGTTACTTATGCGATTCTATTCCTTATCACTTCATGGTTTGTGCAAAGCAGCCATCCGCTAAAAGAGGGGGCACATAAAAATTGATAAGACCGAAACCATATTGTAATAAATCATTTATTGTTTGCCAGATGAAACATTACCTGTTAATAGCTATGCTATATGCCGGTAACTTTTTACCGGTAACGTTGAATGCACAGATCGGGAAAAAGTTTCCATCAGAAAAAAAAGTAATAAAAGACCCGGTGACCGGTACGATGCTTACCTTCTTAACAAGCACGCCAAACGGGGATTCTAAAATTTACCAGACACATAATCAATGGACATCTGATGGCGAATGGCTGATATTTCGAAGCAACAGGGTAAGGGGAGAAGCGATGGCCGTCAATGAAAAGACCGGTGAACTGTTACAGGTTACGGAAGGTGGTTATACAGGTATGTTGAATATTGCCCGTAAATCAATGAAGTTATATTTCTTCAGAAACCCAAACAGGGATACCACGCAACGCCGCAGTGGGGATACAACAAGGCGGCAGCTTAATACTTCCATGCAGATCATAGAGGTTGATCTTGCGAAATTATTTGCAGACAGCAAAGCCGGCACGTTGAAACCTGCATCCGTGTACCAGCGTGTATGTGGTACTACGCCACCTGAATTAGGCGCAGGAGGAGATATGGCCCTGGATGGAGATGAGGAATGGGCTTATTTCCGTGTGGGAAAAGAAGAAGCGGCGAGGCATTTGCCAAAAGATACCAAGCTGGAAAAAGCATTTGGTCCACGGAATATGGGCGCCGGTCCGGCTGGGATCGGAGCCATGAATATTAAAACAGGAGAATTAAAACATGTTATCTCTGTGCCTTTCCAGGTGGGGCATATTCAAACAAATCCATGGGTGGGGGGAGAGATTGTTTTTTGCTGGGAAACGGGTGGTAAATCACCGCAACGTACATGGACCGTAATGGCTGATGGCTCGGGCTTGCGTCCGCTTTATCCAGAAGCGGAATATGAATGGGTAACTCATGAAGCTGTTATTTCCAAAGATGAAGTAGCGATTGCGATCATGGGGCATAGAAAAATTCCGGGCACGAATAAACCGGTTGCTGCAGGAACACCTGTGAGTGGCGCTAATCCCGGGCAGGAAACTGCATGGGGCCCTTCGGGCACAAGAGAGAAACCAACAGGCCTGGCGATCGTTAACTTTCGTACAAGAGAGACCCTCATTGTGGGACAGACTGCCAGCGGCAGCGGTCTCTGGCATGTAAGCGGTTCACCCGATGGCCGATGGGCAGTGGGAGATGATTTTGCACGTAATATTTATTTGATAGACCGGCATACCAGCGAGATGATATTGCTTTCTGCGGGGCATAAAGCAACAGCTGCCGATCACCCGCATCCCACTATGAGCCCGGATGGAACAAAGATCCAGATACAATCAGCCATGTTATCAGCTGATAACAGGACCATGAATATCTGTATCATTCCGGTTCCGGAAGAATGGTTGAAGAGAACCTATAAAAAATGATATATTGGTTGGCTGTATTACCTTTCAAAACAAATGATCTGAAAATTGATTAAAATTTTTTGCATGATGAGGAGAATAGTCTTGTTAGCCGTTTTGTTTATTTCCTTTTATACAAATGCCCAGGTCCCGAAATTAGATTGGGTAAGTAAAGTTGGAGCCAAACAGTTTCCGGCAGGCAAAAAAATATATAAGGTAAATGCTGTCAGCGATACATCAAAAGTTGTCACCAAAGAGATACAGGCTGCTATTGATGAATGTGCTAAAAAAGGGGGAGGTATTGTAACATTTACACCGGGAACTTATGTTTCGGGTTCCATCTTTTTAAAATCAGGGGTCCATTTGAGAATTGATAAAGGGGTTTTGATACTGGGTTCGCAGAATTTTGAAGATTACCCGGATATGGATACCCGTATCGCCGGTATTGAAATGAAATGGCCGGCTGCACTGATCAATGCTGTTGATGTAAAGAATGCTGCGATCACCGGGGAGGGGATAGTGAATGCAAGAGGAAAATTTTGCTGGGATAAATATTGGGCCATGCGCAAAGACTATGACACAAAAGGATTGCGCTGGATAGTAGATTATGATGCAAAACGTGTACGTACGGTGCTGGTGCAAAACTCATCTGATGTTACTTTAAAAGGATTGACATTTAAGAATGCTGGTTTCTGGACAGTTCAGTTACTTTATTCAAAGAATTTGACGGTTGATGGCGTGATTATTAAGAACAACGAAGATGGTCATGGCCCCAGTACAGATGGTATCGACGTAGACTCTTCAAGCTGGGTGCTGATCGAAAATTGCGATATTGATTGTAATGATGATAATTTTTGTTTGAAAGCCGGTCGCGACTGGGATGGGTTGCGGGTAAACAGGCCAACAGAGTATGTGGTGATCAGGAAATGCCTGGCAAGAAGAGGAGCCGGGCTGGTTACATTGGGCAGTGAAACTTCAGGCGGTATCCGTCATGTATTGGCGACTGACTTGGTGGCGAGAAATACGGACAATGGGTTACGTATAAAATCGGCGACCACAAGAGGCGGCACAATCGAGTATATTTATTTTCAAAACAGCAAATTGGATTCTGTCAAAAATGTTTTCCAGTATAACCTGAACTGGTATCCTGCCTATAGCTATTCTGAATTGCCTAAAGGGTATACGTATGAAACCATCCCCGCTCACTGGAAATCTATGCTGCAGAAAGTAACACCTGCCGAAAAGGGAACACCTTATGCAAAGAATTTTTATATCACTAATATCACTGCCACGAATTCCACCAAGGCTTTTGAAGCAGCCGGGCTGGAGCAATCTTTACTGGATAATTTTGTGTACAGTAACTGCACCATAACATCTGTTACATTGGGAACGCTGGAGTTCACAAAGAACTGGAAGTTCAGTAACGTGACCTATGGCGCCATCAAGAAACCTGCAGCTACCAGGAAGCCGGAAGGTATTGAACAGGAAGAAAGACTGAAATAAAATTACCTGCTTAGAAATGAGAATGATCTTTAAATATCTTTTGTGGCTTGCCCTGTTTATACAGGCAGGTCAATTAACGGCGCAGCCCATTAACAAGAAAAACCTGGTAGAACGGCATACGATCATCAATACAAAATTCGATTCACTTTCTTCATTATCCGTTGGGAATGGAAAATTTGCTTTTACCGTTGATGCCACCGGTCTTCAATCCTTCCCGGAGTATTATGCAAAAGGTGTTCCGCTGGGAACACAGAGTGAGTGGGGTTGGCATAGTTTTCCTAATCCTGAAAGCTATACATTTAATGAGACGCTGAAGAACTATAAACTGAACGGGAGAGAGGTGAGTTATTCCGTTCAATTGAAAGAGCCGGAACGATCAGTAAAAGCAGTGAACTGGTTCAGGCAGAACCCGCATCGCCTTCAATTAGGGAATATCGGGTTTGAGATAACAAAAAAGGATGGGACACCGGCAGGCATTAATGATGTTACGGATGTTCACCAAACCCTTAATATGTGGACGGGTGAGATACATTCAAAATTCAATGTTGAAGGAATTCCTGTTAACGTCATTACAGTTTGTCACCAGCAGCAGGACATTATTGCTGTTTCTGTTAATTCGCCGTTGATAAAGGAAGGAAGACTTGCCATCCGGTTTCGGTTGCCTTATCCCACCGGTGATTGGAAAGACGTTGGTAATAACTGGAGTAACCCCGGGAAACATCAATCCACATTCAACCAGCCTTCGATTCATTCATCCATTATCAGTCACAGGTTAGATACAACAGTCTATTCTCTTTGTTTGAACTGGAAAGGCCTGGCATCTGTCAAACAAAAACAGGATCATTATTTTATTGTAACGCCTTCCGGTGCTGCTGGTTTTGAATTCAGCTGCCGGTTTTCTCCCAATGAAAAAACGGTTGCCATTGCTTCCTTCTTGCAGGCAAAAACTAATAGCCGTGATCAGTGGATGAAATTCTGGAAAAGTGGTGCTGCTGTTGATTTTGCAGGTAGTACTGATAAAAGAGCATTTGAACTGGAAAGAAGGATCATACTTTCCCAATACCTGACTAAAATACAATGTGCAGGCAGTTATCCTCCGCAGGAAACAGGATTAACCTATAATAGCTGGTATGGTAAACCGCACCTGGAAATGCACTGGTGGCATGGGATACATTTTGCCTTGTGGGGAAGAACCGAATTAATGGAAAAAAGTTTGAGCTGGTACGCTAAGGTTGCTGGTAAAGCAAAAGAAATTGCCAAACGGCAGGGCTATGATGGATTGCGCTGGCAAAAGATGACGGATAATAACGGGGAAGAAGCTCCTTCCTCCATTGGTGCATTACTGATCTGGCAGCAGCCGCATTATATTTATTTTACTGAGCTATGCTATCGTGCACACCCGGATAAGCAAACGCTGAATAAGTATAAAGACCTTGTTTTTGCCACGGCTGATTTCATGGCTTCATTTGCTTACTATGACCCTGTTACCAAAAGATACAATCTCGGGAAAGGGGTGATACCTGCCCAGGAAAGATTTAAAGCAGAGGAAACATTTAATCCAACTTATGAATTAGTTTACTGGCATTGGGCGTTGAATGTTGCGCAAAAATGGAGGGAACGGGCAGGGTTACCGAGAAATAAAAAATGGGATGATGTGCTGGCTAAACTTTCGCCGTTGCCAAAACAAGACAGCAAGTATCTTTTTACAGAAAGCGGAACCGATTCTTATACCAATCCGGAATATAAAACGGATCATCCATCTGTATTTGGCGCATGGGGCATGCTGCCCAAAACAAAAATGCTTGACCCGGTGATCATGAAAAATACATTTGACTGGATATGGGATAACTGGTCATGGAATGATACCTGGGGGTGGGATTTCCCGATGACTGCGATGACGGCTACAAGAATGGGGCTGCCTGAAAAAGCCAGTGATGCTTTATTGATGCCCATACAAACTAACACTTATCTTATCAACGGGCATAATTTTCAGGACGAACGTCTCACCATTTATCTCCCCGGCAATGGAGGATTATTAATCGCCGTGGCAATGATGTGTGCAGGGTATGAAGGAAGCAAAACTATCAATCCCGGCATTCCGAAGGACGGAACATGGAAAGTAAAATGGGAAGGATTGAAGAAGATGTTTTGATAAAAGTCCCCAAATATTGCCATACCCATCAGAGGGTATTGTTTAAACGAATTTATAGTGATAGCTTTTCGGAAAACTTCTGATGTTCCGAAAACAGCCTTTTTCGTTGTTTGGCATCCTGTTATTGATCGTCTTCAAAAGTTTTAGCCAGGAGCCGGAGTTATTGTTACCTGTGGGCCATGTTATGCCGGTTAGTGATGTATGCTTCAGTCCTGATGGCAGGCTGGTGGTAACCAATGGCGAAAAAGAAAAGAATGTCAAAATATGGGAGACACAAACTGGTAAGCTGATCAGAACTATTGATGCACATGCAGACAGGATTACTTCTGTCTCTTTTAGCCCTGATGGCAAATACTTGCTGACCACGGGCCATGATCGGAGTGCAAGGATATGGGATGTTCAATCAGGGATACTTTATCATACAATAAATTACTATTTCAATAACTGGATAGTTAAAGGGTTTTTTAGTAATGACGGTAAGAAAATCCTGCTGATCTCCGACGATGCTATGGAGTATCATGATGTATTCACCAAAAAATTGTTACGGCCTTTGCTTGATACTACTTCTGTTGCTGATCATGGCCTTTTTGGAAAAAGTCGTTACCGGTTTTATAGTTATGATATGAGCCGGGATGGCCGGTTAACCATTACTGCCAATTCAGACAGCAGCATAAAGATCTGGGATAATAATACAGGCAACATTATTCACAAGATCAAAAATGAGAGTTTATCTTTTCGTGTATGCTCTTTTAATCCACCCGGGAACAAATTCCTCGCATCTTCCCTGCTGGAAACTTCTATATGGGAAACAAATGGGGCGAAATTGCAACGGATAAGGAAAGCGGATAAAGGGCTTATCATTTTCTCTTTATTTCACCCCGCTGGTGAAACGATATTGACAGGAATGATCGATACGATTACGATGGATGGATCATTAGAATTGTGGGATATCAAAACAGGTGCAGTGCTGAGATCTTTTACTCAGCCGGGGTTGAAAGCAGTAATGGCGGCAACTTTCAACAGGGATGGCAGACTGCTGCTGACAATGAGCATAGACGGAAAGACGAGATTATGGGAAACGCAAACAGGAAAACTGCTTCGTACAGTGGCAACACCCGATCCTGCATTGAAGAAAGTAATGTTAGAAATAGATACGGACGAGATACTGCAATACACCAAAGCAGCATTTAGTCCTGATTCGAAATTCATTATTGCAGCATCGCTGAGCAATATGGCAACTATCCAGGAAACAGCAACAGGAAAGAAAACCGCAGAACTGGAAGGGATATCATCAATGATCAGAATACCTGGCTACAGTCCGGATGGTAAACTGCTGGCTACAGCCGGCAACAAAGGCATCGTTGACCTGATAGCTAATCCTCAGGGGTATGTAACCATGTGGGATATGGCTTCAGGTAATGTGCTCTATGAACTGAAAGGGCACAAGGGAATCATTACAGACATAAAGTTCAGTGCGGATAACACAAGGATCGCTACAGCATCTGAAGATAGTACCGTAAGAATCTGGGAAAGATATTCCGGAAAACTATTAAAGGTGATAACAGGGCATGAGAAGGCTGTTTATAAATGCTATTTTGCTGATAGCAGCCGTTATGTGGTTACACAAACGTTCAACGGGCAGATAAGGCTTTGGGATACGGAAACAGGATCTCTTGTTACTTCTTTGCAGCATGAAAAGGCTACCGCTAATAATTATGGCGTCTATACCAGTACACCATCTGCTACCCGGAAGTACTTTAAAACGGTTTTCTATGACGATTATAAAACTATTATTACAGAATCCGCTACCGGTAAGACCATCTTTAGTTTCGTTCCGGGAAAAGACTCGATCCCCTTTTTTGTTATTGATCCGTCAGATAAATACTTTGTCTACAGTAAATCGAAAGAGATAGTGATCGAAGATATTTTAAGCGG
>DATDIX010000082.1:0-9418 GCA_036520835.1 Chitinophagaceae bacterium
AGTACTATCCAACCCTGAGTGCAGGACAGGTAAAGATGGTGATCGAAAAATCTTCACAGAACCCGGGAGTAAAAGTAAAACAACCCGGAACCAGTGAAGAAGTTGATCTTGCTGATATAAGCAAATCAGGCGGTATTATTAATGCGTATGAGGCTATCAAACTGGCTTCAACGCTGAAAGGCGAAAAGAAACCTGTTGCTCCTGCTAAAAAACCTGTTAAGTCAACAGTGAAACCCAAAGCGAAAGCATAATTACTGATAATGTATAAATAAAGGACCCGGTTTAATGACCGGGTTTTTTATTTGATTAAGATGAGAAACTGCTATCGGGTTCTTCTTAAAATTTCCGAACTTCCTTTCTCTAACCATAAACTATAAACACCCATGCGTCCCGATCTTTCAAGAGTGCCGAAGTTCTACCACAATTATATTAGTCATGTTCCCCAGAACGATCTGGCAGAAGCATTCAAAATACAGACACCTGCTTTTATACAATTTATAGATAGTATTCCCCCGGATAAATATGACTATCGCTATGCCGATGGCAAATGGACAGTAAAGGAAGTATTACAGCACATCATAGACGGGGAGCGGATATTTTCTTACCGGGCCTTATGTTTTGCCAGGGGCGACAAAACCCCTCTCCCGGGTTTTGATGAGAATCTTTACGCTGATAATTCCAAAGCGGCTGCCAGGGATTGGAAAAGTATGTCCGAAGAATTTAAAGTAGTAAGGAAGGCTTCAGAATACCTGTTCAACTCTTTTGATGATGATCAGCTTGATGCTACCGGCACATCCAATAATAACCCTGTTTATGTTTTAGGTATCGGTTTTATCGTGGTAGGTCATTCGCTGCATCATATGAATATTATCAGGGAAAGGTATTTGTAAAAAGAGAACAGGTTAACAAGTACCCGGGGATTCTCCCTAAGAAATTTGTTAACCTGTAAACATTATTGACCTAAAATATCAGAATGCTTTTTTGGCCGGCTCTTCGCCTGCAGTTGCTTTAACCATGTTCTGCTGGCTGATGACATCATTCACCACTTTCACTGCCTGGTCAAGATAAATATCCTTCCGCAGGTTCTTCAGCCATTGATTGAAACGATCTTGTTTGTTCTGATCAGCAGCATATTTATTTTCTTCATTGGCGAGGGCCGTTACATTCATTTCTTTATCTTCTTTCAATTTGATCAGCGCATCATTCTGGGCAAAAGTTGTACGGATGGCTTTTTGCTCTTTACGGTATTTATCCAACTGCAATGAATAATGTTTGTCGTTTTGTTTTGCCAGCCAGTCTGTATTTTCTTTTATCAGTTTAAATGCGGGGTCATTGTCAACCCGCTGATTCGCCAGTTGCTGTATCGTTTTCAGGTCGTACCCTGCATTCCAGTTGGAGTAAGGCGATTTGTTGATCTCATCCCAGGGCAATGCATCTGTATCGTCTTTCTCCCTTACTTTCAGGTATTCGAGCTGGTCGGGTAACACAACATCCGAAGTAACTCCTCTTAATTGTGTGGATCCGCCATTTATGCGATAGAATTTTTGCAAGGTCAGTTTTACCGTGCCCAGGTCAGAATTAGAACCTGTGAAGCTTGGATCCAGGCCGATATTGCGTTGTACCGTCCCTTTTCCGTACGTAGAAGTGCTGCCGATCACCACACCCCTGCCATAATCCTGTATCGCTGCGGCAAAAATTTC
The DNA here is from genome assembly GCA_036520835.1 of Chitinophagaceae bacterium. Taxonomy (GTDB): domain Bacteria; phylum Bacteroidota; class Bacteroidia; order Chitinophagales; family Chitinophagaceae; genus VBAT01. The sequence goes on from DATDIX010000082.1 coordinate 1,701, forward strand.
AGAAGCAGATGCGCTGAACTCGTTTACCATTATTGCCAACGGGCCTGAATACAGAACAGATTTGTCTTTATCTTTTAATACGCTTGGTTTGTTCTCCCTGTCTTTTACCTGTACTATGGGGCCATCTTCAATGAACAGGCCAGCCATTTGTACTACGTCGTACAAGGAACCACCCCCGTTATTGCGAAGGTCAATGACAATACCATCTACTTTTTCTTCTTTCAGCTTGCTTACTTCTTTGGCGACGTCAATATAACTGCGGTTGCCATTTGGGTTTTCAAAATCAGCATAAAACTCCGGCAGGTATATATAACCGATCTTTGAATTGGCGTTCTTTACAACGGCGCTGCGGGCAAATGTTTCATCCTGTACAATTTGGTCACGGATAAGTGAAATGACCTTTACAGTACCGTCGAGTTTCCTGACCGTCAGTTTTACTTCTGTTCCTTTTTTGCCACGGATAAGTTTTACCGCATCTGTCACTACATATCCTGTCAGGTCCACAGGTTCCTCTTTTCCCTGTGCTACTTTTTGTATCACATCGCCGGGTTGCAATTCTCCTGATTTAAAAGCAGGACTACCGGTCAGTATGCTGCTTACTTTGATATTGCCCTCATCATACTGCAGCGAAGCGCCGATACCAAAAAAGCGGCCGCTCATTTCTTCATCAAAATATCTTTTATCCACCGGCGGAAAGAACTCTGAATGCGGATCCATGGTGGTGGTGATCGCATTTACAAACAGGTTAAATTTATCATCATCATTGAACTTGAAGCGGAAACGATCAAATAACCTGTCCAATACTTTCTTTGTTTTTTCACGGGCTTCTTTTTCGAGTTCTTCATCTGATTTTACCACAAAGCCCTCTTTCCCTTTATTCTTTTCACGAACATCCAGCAGGTCAGAATAACGTTCAAGTGACATGTACTTCAGTTTCTTTCTCCATCTTTCTTTTAACTCCGTGCCATCGCTTGTGTATTTTAACTTGTCGCCATCCAGCAGCACTTCTTCATCTATGGTATAATCAAATGGTTTGGTAAGAATTTCATTGCAGATAAGGGCAGCTTCTTCCATACGTGTATTGAAAGTTTTGCCGGCAGCAAGGAAAAACTCTGCCGGGGCACCTTTGATCTCATCATCAATCCTTGTATCATATTTTTTCTGCAACTGGTCCATATCGCTTTGCAGGAAAATATTTTTTTCAGGATCAAGGCCGTCAATAAATTTCTTGAATATTTTTTTCGAGAATGCATCATTGATATCCTGGGGGCTGTAGTGTCCCTGGCTCAACATTTCTCCTACCAATTTTAAAATTTCTTCATATTTGCCGGGAGGCGTTTTTGTTCCGGTACCCATTGTTTGGAAAGCCAAAAAAGTTCCGGCTACTATCGTCAGGATCACAATCGGGAGTCTCTTCATATTTAATAGGTATTTTAGTAAATTTTGCATGTTCCAAAAATAACGCAAAAACGATGGTTTTCGTGCATTTACAGGCTTTTAACAAGTGTTTTTAACGTGTTTTTTGATAAACGGCGAACGGTAAATTACTATCCCGGTATTGATACGTATTATTTCCACATCAGGGGCCATTTTGTGAAAGACTTTATTTTTTCACAAAAGCCATTTTCTTTACTTTTGCTCCCGCTTTGATTCTAAAACGGTGGTTATAGCTCAGTTGGTTAGAGCATCAGATTGTGGTTCTGAGGGTCGCCGGTTCGAGCCCGGTTAGCCACCCGTTAAAAGCCCCGGTCATATCTTGGTAAAAGAGAGACCGGGGTTAATTTTTATACCGTTTCTTATTATGAACTATTGGTTATTACTTTTTCCTGTTATTTCAGCCTTACTCGGGTGGGTCGGATGCTGGGTTGCAGAAAAAATACTTGTTCTGAAAATAATTCCTGCCAGGCAAAATGAGTTGGCCAATGAGATAGGCAGCAAGATCAGCGCTGAATTCTCATTAGCTGATATAGAAAAAAAGATCAGTGACCCGGAGAATATAAAAAAGGTAATGCCCGTTGTCGAAGCACATGTTGATGATTTTCTCCGTCACAAGCTAAAGGAAAAAATGCCTATGATCGGGATGCTTATCGGTGATAAAACGATCAACTCACTGAAAGAGGTTTTTCTGAAAGAGATCGAAGATATGTTCCCACAGGTTATGAATAAATTCACAGGTAACCTGCAGAACGAATTCGATATCAAAGCCCTTGTTACCACTAAAATTATGTCCATCAGTCCTGGTAAAATGCAGGAAATGCTTTCGCCTCTATTTCGATACTTCCGGCTAACAGGAGCAATCACCGGTTTTATTATTGGTTTGATCAATGCTGGATTATTCCTGCTGCTATAAGAAAATCCTGCAACAATTCACCCGTTTGCCTGTTTTTTACCTTTCATCAAATTGTCACGACCCTGTCAGCAGGTTAAATGACCTTTAAACGTCTAACGAATCACAAAATAATCTCATGAGGAATCTAATTACAGCTTTTTTATTGGTTTTTATAGTTCAGTCAGTTGTTGCTCAGCCCGGTATGGGAGGCGCCCGTGGGGGTGGACAGCAGATGAATGGCCGGTTCTATGGTAAATTGGTGGACTCAAAGACAGGCAAAGGAGTCGAATATGCTTCTGTCCAGCTTATACAAAACAAATTTGACAGCGTTTCAAAGTCAAGAAAGGATATGGTAATATCCGGCATGCTTACCAAAGCCAATGGAGAATTCAGCCTGGAAAACGTTCCCGTTTTTGGTCAATACAAACTTAAAGTGACAGCCATTGGTTTTACACCAATTGAACAAAAGCTGTCGTTTGACCTTAAAATGCCGGGAAGCGGCGGTGGCGGCGATATGTCTGCGATGCTTAATATGGTAGATAAAGATCTTGGAAATATAAAAATGGATCTTGATGCAAAGCAACTGGAGAATGTTACTGTTTCTTCTGCAACGCCGGGGTTAAAATTGGGTATTGACAAGAAAATTTTCAATGTTGATAAGAATATTGTTTCTGCAGGCGGTACGGCCATTGATGTAATGCGCAATGTTCCGTCATTGAATGTGGATATTGACGGAAACGTTACCATGCGTAATAGCGCTCCGCAGATATTTGTGGATGGTCGTCCTACCAATCTTACATTAGAGCAGATACCGGCAGATGCCATTCAAAGCGTAGAACTGATCACTAACCCATCTGCAAAGTATGATGCTTCCGGGGGTACAGCCGGTATATTGAATATTGTATTGAAAAAGGAAAAGAAAGTTGGTTACAATGGTAGCCTGAGAGCCAATATAGACTCCCGTGCCCGTGTCGGGCTGGGTGGCGATATTAATCTTCGCCAGCAAAAATTCAACGTTTTCGTAAGCGGTATGTTCAACCAGCGGAAATCCATCAGTACCGGAACTACCGAACGGCTTAACATGTTCGATACACCCGATACATACATGTACCAATCTGACAAGTCTGTAATGGTTGGCGGTTTCGGGTTTGGTCGTGCAGGCTTAGACTATTTCATCAGCAACAGGAGTACCCTTTCTATCAGCGGCAATTTCGCCAGGGGAAAATTTGAGCCAAATACTGTTAGCGAAATCATGATCGATACGCTGTATACTCCCGTGAAAAGTTCTTCTTTCAACAACAGGGAAACAAATACGGAAGGTACTTTCCGTAACATGGGAACCACTGTGAGCTTTAAACACAATTTCCCCAGGGCCGGACGTGAACTGACGGCCGATGCCACGATCAACAAAAGCAAGAACGAAAATACCAGTGTTATTCAAACCGATTATTATTCTGTACCCCAAAACCAGTTGCTCAATACTTATACTCAGCAGCAGAAAGTAGCTGGCCGGAATGAAAATATCACTTTACAAACCGATTATGTCAACCCGATCAGTGACAAATCAAAAGTGGAAATGGGCGTCAGGGCACAATTGAGAAAAACAAGCAGTAAGACTGGTTTTTACTATGGCGATACCAATGGTGAATGGATATTTCAACCGGAATCACAGATAGATTATGAAACGAATGACCAGGTTTATGCCGGCTATGTTACTTTTTCCAATCAATTAAAATCATTTGGCTACCAATTAGGGTTAAGAGCTGAAAGTTCAGACTACCAGGGAAGACTGCTGAAGACAGATGAGATTTTTGATGTGACTTACCCGATCAGTCTTTTCCCCAGCGTTTTCCTGACACAAAAACTGGGAGAAACACAAAGCATGCAGCTGAACTATAGCCGCAGGATCAATCGCCCAAATTTCTGGCAACTGACACCTTTTACGGATTCTTCCGACAAGTTGAATCCAAGCAAAGGAAACCCGGCACTGAAACCTGAATTCACTAATTCATTTGAGCTTTCTTACGAAAAAACATTTAAGAACAAGGATAATTTCCTGGCTTCAGCTTACTTCAAGCACACGACAGACATGATCACCCGCTACCAGGAAATTGATACCGGCGCAGGCGGCGAGGACATTATTATGAATACTTATATTAATGCTAATGCCAGTTATGTGACAGGTATTGAATTGATATCAAGAAATAAATTGACAAAATGGTGGGAGCTTACTTCAAACCTGAATATTTATACATCTGATGTAGAGATAGATGATCCCTTACAGCCTGAACAAGAGAGAATCGGAAGCTGGTTCGCTAAATTGAATAATAATTTTAAGCTTCCAAAAAACATTACCATACAGTTGTCAGGAGATTACCAGTCAAAAACTATTTTGCCTCCCGGTGGCAGCAGTAGCGGTGGCCGTGGTGGATTTGGTGGTGGTGGTATGTTCGGAGGACCAGCAAGTGCATCACAAGGTTACATTCGTCCTACTTATGGAGTGGATATAGCTATCCGGTATGAATTTTTAAAAAACAGGACTGCTTCTGTTTCTGCAAGTATGAATGATATTTTCAGAACAAGACGCCAGGATACCCATTCCGAATCAGCTTACTTTATACAGGATGCATTTCGTCGCCGGGACCCACAGGTGTTGCGCATTAATTTCAACTGGCGTTTTGGAAAATTCGACCCCAATTTATTCAAGCGTAAGAACATGAAGAACCAGGGTGATGGCGGTGCCATGGAGGGTATGCCCGGATAACATTTACCAAAGAATATAGCTTTACTGTATTAAAGGGTTTGCAAATTTGCAGACCCTTTTCTATTTCAGGCAATTTTAAATCACTCACTGTATATTTGGCACTTTATGAGTCAATCATTACGCTTTGCCATTATTGGTTGTGGTAAGATCGCCCCGCGTCATGCTGCCGAAGCAGTCAAGCACGGCCGTTTAACTGCTGTTTGTGATATAATCAAAGAAAAAGCCGATACAGTCGCTTCTGCTTTTAATTCCCGCCCCTATTATTCAGTAAATGATCTCCTGGAAAAAGAGACTATTGATGTGGTCGCTGTCTGTACCCCTAATGGGTTACATGCAGAGCATTCTGTAAAAGCGCTAAGGGCCGGCACTCATGTACTTTGTGAAAAGCCGCTTAGTACGGCCACTGCGGATGCCTTAAAAATGATCGAAGCTGCCAAAGAAAACAGGAAAAAACTGTTTGTGGTAAAATCAACGAGATATAATCCTGCCCTTGCTGCACTCAAAAATGCTATTGACGGAAATAAACTCGGTGCTATTTATAGTTTTCAGTTGAATTGCTTCTGGAACCGTCCCGCTGCTTACTATGCCGGATCATGGAAAGGTGACCTGGCCCTGGATGGAGGTACGTTATTTACCCAGTTCAGTCACTATATAGATGCCCTGTTATGGTTGCTGGGAGATATGAGGTCCGTTTCAGGTATCCGGAAAAACTTTGCCCACAAGGGAATTATCGATTTCGAAGACAGTGGTGTGGCCGCTATGGAAATGGTGAATGGGGTCATTGGGGGCATAAATTGGTCAGTTAATACATTTCAGAAAAACATGGAAGTATCGCTGAGCATTATTGCGGAAAAAGGCAGTATTGAGATTGGTGGCGAATACATGAATAATATCACTTACCAGTTAACGGACGGACTTGATTTAAATGTCTTGGATACCGGACTGGCGAATGACTATGGGTTTTACAAAGGATCAATGAGCAACCATGATAAAGTGTATGATAACCTGGTGAAAGCACTGGTTAATGATGATCATCCTTTTACCAGCGCTGCAGATGGTCTGAAAACAGTAGAAACTATTGAAAGAATTTACAAATCCGTTTCTTTGCAGTAGAAAAAGTTTACCATTCAGGTTGCTGTTTTTCTTAGCCTTTGAAACTTCAGTACTTTTTCAAATTTTTTAAAGCCCACTGAACCAGTTGAAACATATTTTCTTTACAGTTACCAACGATCTCACGTACGACCAGCGAATGTACAGGATATGCACATCACTCGCGGAAAATGGTTACCGGGTCACATTGGTTGGCAGGAAACTTCCCTCCTCTCTCCCATTAAAAAAAGAAAAATTCGGGCAAAAAAGAGTACACTGTCTTTTTAATAAAGGCAAACTTTTCTATGCAGAGTATAACGTACGGCTTTTCTTTTTTTTGTTGTTCAAAAAAATGGATGCTGTCTGTGCCATAGACCTCGACACTATTCTTCCCTGCCTGTATATTTCAAAATGGAAAAATATCCCCAGAATCTATGATGCCCATGAATTATTTACGGGCCTGAAAGAAGTGGCAACAAGGCCACGGATAAAAAAATTCTGGACCGGGGTTGAAAAAAAGACGGTACCTCAATTTAAGTTTGGCTATACCGTAAGTGAAAGCATTGCTGAAGAATTTAAAAGACGGTATGGTGTAAAGTATGAGGTAGTAAGAAATATGTCAAGGCTCAGGGAATTTGATGAACAACCATCCCCGGAAAAGTTTCTTTTATACCAGGGCGCCGTTAATGAAGCAAGGGCATTTGAGCAATTGATACCGGCATTAAAATATATTGATGGCAAACTGGTAGTTTGCGGCGATGGAAATTTCATGGGCAAACTGAAAGAGCTTATAAAAGAAAATAATGTGGGTGATAAGGTTGAATTAAAAGGGATGCTTTCTCCCAGCGAACTATGGACCATTTCTCAAAAAGCTGCTATTGGTATGGGTGTAGCAGAAAACACAGGCATAAATCAATACCTTGCCCTGCCAAACAAGTTTTTTGATTATATCCATGCAGGGCTACCCCAGATCGCTATGAATTTTCCAGAATACCAGAAGATCAACCGCCAGTTCGAAGTGGCGGTATTGCTGGATGACATTTCCCCTGAAAGAATTGCTGAAGCCGTAAACAATTTGTTGCATAATGCTGTTTTATACCAGAGATTACGCCAGAATTGCCTCCAGGCGAGGCAGCTATTGAATTGGCAGCAGGAAGAGAAAAAACTGCTTGACTTTTATCAATCTGTTTTCCACCAGTGAAGAAATATTTACATATCGTGTGCCTGGACGTTCCCTGGCCGGCTGATTACGGCGGCGCTATTGATATGATGAACAGGATCATGATGCTGAAAAAACTTGGCATCGGAATTCATCTTCACTATTTCAGCTATAATGAACGTGGCACTCCTAATGAACTGAACCAGTTCTGCGAAACGATCCATGTATACCAACGGGAAACCGGTCGCAAAGGGTTCTCTTTTCATTTACCCTATATCATTTCTTCGCGGAATAGCGAAAAACTGGCAGCTAACCTGCAGGTGGATGAGCATCCCATTTTACTAGAAGGTATCCATTGCACAGGTATTCTTTCACAA
>DATDIX010000083.1:0-2075 GCA_036520835.1 Chitinophagaceae bacterium
CGAATTGGGTTATAAATTCCAGTTCATCACACTGGCGGGCTTCCATGCATTGAATACTTCTATGTTCGAATTATCAAAAGCATACAAAGAAAGAGGCATGGCCGGGTTCTCTCAATTGCAGCAAAGAGAATTTGCACTGCAGGCCCATGGGTTTAAAGCGATCAAACATCAAAGTTTTGTGGGAACCGGTTATTTTGATTATGTGCAGAATGCTGTACAGCAGGGAGAGGCCTCAACTATAGCGATGAAAGACAGTACGGAAGTAGCACAATTTCATTAAGAGGCAATATATTACGTAAGCAAATTATGACTATCGGGCCGGGTGACCCGATAGTCATTTATAAAAGGATAATGCTCAGGCCAGCACATCTGCAAATTCCGGTTTCTTTTTAAATACCGAATGTGCAAAGGGACAAAGCGGAATGATCTTTATACCATGTGTCCTTGCATATTCCACGGCCGTATGCACTAACTGGTAACCCACATTTTGTCCTCTTAGTTCATCACTTACCTCTGTATGCTCAATGATCATTTTCTCCGGGGATGGCATGGTGTAGACCATTTCTGCCAGGATGTTCCCGTCTTTTTCTACATAGAACAAGCCTTTGGTACCAACTTTTTTATTTTGTATAAGCATAACCCGTTTATTGAATTCCCATTTTCCTGAAATATTGTTCGGTAAAAAGGGGACTGAGTTTGGTGTAAAAGCGTATCAGTAATGTTGTTTTTTCCCGGATACGGGGAAAACGGTCAACAAACTTCCAGAAACCTGTATCGGGCCTGAACAGGTTTTGTGCAAAAGTATTTACATCATTTTCTATACTGGAACCGCCGTATTGGGTTAATATCCCTTTTTGGCAAAGTAAACTATCAAGTTCCTGCGATGATTGATTATTGCGGATAGCGCCGACGCCATTTTCAGGATCGTTATAGATAAACCCCGGCTGGTTAGCACTCTTCCAGTTGTTCGTATCAAGCAAAGCAGGAAAATTTCTGAATAATATACTGGAGAATTCATGGTGAAAGGTTTGCTCCAGGTATTTGTCGGTATAACCTAAAGAGATACCCTGGTTGACCAGGTAAACCCTGTCAGTAGAATTAGTTCCTCCATAAGGAACATCATAAAATTTTAATTGTTTCAGAAAATAGGTTGAATGGAGGTTCTTAAGCGTTGCTTCAGGGTATTTGGCCAGTGCTTTTTGCATGATCATTTTGCTTCTTTTTATTTCTTCAGCCGCTATTTTCTCCCCGTAAGCGCTGATAGGGGCCGGCCGCCATGATTCAGGGAATATGTCAGAAGAATAATTGAACCCAATGTATACGGCTTTTATGGTAGTATCGCCTGCCTGGGCAACCAGCCTGGAGGAACACATGGTCGCCAGCAGAAGCAGGAGCAGTTTATTCATGTCATAAATGTAAAAAGAATTTGTTCATATTGGTTTTGCTTTTATATTTGTAAGGCAATGAATAGCATAAAAGTAAATATTCAATGGTGGTGGCTTACTAACTCTTAGGGGTACTGTAATGTCATTACTGTGTTTATTTTAAAACATACCAGAACCCCCGAAGCAATCGGGGGTTTTTTTATACCCCTTGCCTCCCGCTTTAGCGGGACAGGCTCTAAAGGGGAAGTAAAGGAAAAATAAACTGTAATAAGTAAACGCCCATTAAAGGGATATGAAAAAAATAAGGATTGAAACAACATGTAAAAAGCTCCTGGCGGATGTATTTACACCTGTAGGTATCTACCTGCGGCTGCGTGACCGGTTCCGTGATACGGTATTGCTGGAAAGTACCGATCATCATGTAGCGGAGAACAGCTATTCGTTTATTTGTATAAATGCCATTGGCGGTATTGAAATAAGTTCTGCAAAAAGTATTGAATTCAAATTACCCGGCCAGAAGCCGGAGAAAATGGATATAAATAAGCCGTCTGACGTGCCGCAACTATTGTCTGATTTCATGCAGCGATTCGATGCAGTGGAAGGAGTAGTTAAAGAAGCTAAGTATGCGCAGGGTTTGTTTGGTTATACCAGTTATGATGCCGTTCAGTTTTTTGAAAACCTCTCCCTAAA